>JBBQTJ010000368.1:0-3088 GCA_038213315.1 Planctomycetota bacterium | reverse complement strand
CCATTCCCCGCTGGCATGCGGTGGTGGGCGGATCCTTGGGCGGGCAGCAGGCGATCGAATGGGCCTTGGCCTTTCCAGAGCGCGTGGCGCGCTGCGTGGTGCTGGCTGCGGCGCCCCGGCTATCGGCCCAGGGATTGGCCTATAATGCGGTGGGGCGGCACGCCATCCGCAACGATCCCAATTTCAACGGTGGCCAATATTACAGCGGGCAGGCACCAGCGGCGGGCTTGGCGGCGGCGCGCATGCTGGCGCACATCACCTACCTCAGCGAGGCCTCGATCGACGCCAAGTTCGGCCGTCGCCTGCAAGGCCGCGACCGGCCCGCCTTCAACCATGACGTGGAGTTCGCCATCGAAAGCTACCTGGACCACCAGGGCAAGGCCTTCGTCGAGCGCTTCGACGCCAACAGTTACCTGACCATCATTCGCGCGATGGATTACTACGACGCTGCCACCTGGGGTGGGGGAGATCTGGTGGCGGCCTGCGCGCGGATCCGCGCCCGGGTGTTGGTAGCCAGCTTCACCACCGACTGGCTTTACCCGCCGGCCCACTGCCGGGCCTTCGCCTTGGCGCTGTGTCAGGCTGGGCGGCCGGTGACCTATGTGGATCTGCCCAGTCCCTATGGCCACGACGCCTTCCTGGTGGAAGCCGATCGGGTCGGGGCCTTGCTGCGGGATTTTCTGGCTACTCCCGAGGTCGCCCATGGTTGATCCGCGCACGCTGCTCGACCCGGCCTTGCTGGGCCCGATGTGGACCTCGGCCGCGGCCACCGTGGCTCCGGGCAGACGCTGGCAGGATGACCGCATTGTCGCGCTGGTGCCGGACGGCGCGGCGGTGCTGGACCTGGGCTGTGGCGACGGCGCCCTGCTCGCCCGCCTGGTGGCCGAGCGACAGGTCCGGGCCCAAGGGGTCGAGAACGCCCCCGCCGCGGTGATGGCCTGCATCGCGCGGGGCGTGCCGGTTTTTCAGGCCAACCTGGATGACGGCCTGGCGGGTTTCGCCGATGCCTCCTTCGACGTGGTCATCTGCGAAGAAACCCTGCCGAGTCTGTACCGGCCCCTCGTGGTGCTGGCGGGCATGCTGCGCGTCGGCCGGCGCTGCATCGTCACCTTCCCCAACGCGGCCTTCTGGCGCTGGCGCTTCGATCTGGCCCTGCGCGGCCGGGTCCCGGTGGCCGCCGGCTACCACTGGCACGATACCCCGGCGATCCGGCCCCTCGCCTTGCAGGACCTTCTGGATTGGCTGGCCCAGGCCGGCGCGACTCTGGAAGGGGGTTTGGCCCTGACTCGTGATGGGGTACGCCCCCTGCAGGACGACGACAACCTCCAGGCGGAAGAGGTCCTGTTGGTGCTGCGCAGTGAACGGAGACTCGATCCGCACTGGGAAGTGGCGATTTGAGCGTCACGGCCCGGCTGGCGTAGCGAAACTCATTGACCCCAACCGTCGCGCCATTGACTGCTTCCCATGTCTGAACGTACCCGCATCACCTTGCGCGACCTGCTGCGCAATCCCTACACCCGCTTAGGCATCGAGCTGGCCAGCGTGGTCCTCGGGTTCTGGTTGTTGGCGGAATTGTCTGGCGTTTTGACGCCAGTGCTGGTTGGCCTGCTGCTGGCTTACATGGTCGATCCCCTGGTGTCGTGGATGCACCGGCGCGGTTTCAGCCGAGCTTTCAGCGTCACCGTGGTGTTTGGCGGCACCGCGCTGCTGCTGTTGTTGACCTTGGTGCTGGGCCTGCCCAAGGCGTGGCACGAGGGCCGGATCTTCTATCACGCGGCGGTGCGGGGCGACGTGTTCCGCGATGCGGATGGTGATGGCCGGTGGCAGCCTGGCGAAGTCCTGCTGCGCGACCTCAACGGCAATGGCCGCTACGATCCCAGCTACGTCAGCCGGGCTTACGACACCATGCGGCATCAGGGACTGCTTGATGAGACAGCGCCGTCCACCAGCGCCGCGCATCTTGCGGTGGGTGTCCCGGTGGAACCAGAGGACCCCTTCGATCTTGAACTGTGGGCCAAGAACCGTCTGCAGATCCTGGTCGGCACGGTGCAGGATGGCGACCGCACGGTGGTCAACCGCACCCTGGCGGTGCTGGTCAGTACCGGCTGGTGGACCATCGCCATCCTGCTGATCCCGGTCTATGGCTACTTTTTCAGTCTGAATCTGCCGGCCGTCAGCCGTGTCATCGTCAACCACATCCCGCCGCCGCATCGCGACCGCACCCTGCGTATTCTCAGCGAGATCAATGCCGTAGTCGGGGCCTTCTTCCGCGGACGCGTGGCGATCTGCGCCATCTGCGCGGTGATCTCGATGGTCGGTTTTGGCGTGTCTGGGGTGCCCAGTTGGGCAGTGCTGGGCGTGATCATGGGCTTCGGCACCGCCATCCCGCTGGCTTCGGGCCTGACCCTGGTGCCGGCGGCGATGCTGCTGTTTCTGGATGGCGCGGCGCCCTGGCAGTACGTCGCCGCGGTGGCGACCTGGCTGGTGGTGCAGGTGATCGAGCCAGTCCTGATCGCGGTGATCATGGGCAAGGGGGTCGAGATGCACCCGGTCATCATCGTGGTGGCGATCTTTGCCTTCGGTACCCTGCTGGGCCCGGCGGGCGCGCTGCTGGCGGTGCCCCTGGCGGCGACAGCGCGCATCCTCTGGCGCGAGTTCGTTTATCCCAACGTGCGGCGTCTAGCCGGCCTGGAAGAGTCTGCCGCGTGACGCTTGTCGGGGTGGTGCACAAGATCGTGCACGTCGACATGGACGCTTTCTTCGCGTCGGTCGAGCAACGCGACCGGCCGGACCTGCGCGGCAAGCCGGTGGTGGTGGGCGGCCCGCCCAATTCCCGCAGCGTGGTCTGCGCCGCCAGCTACGAGGCGCGGCGCTTCGGCGTGCGCTCGGCGATGCCGTGCAGCCGGGCGGCGCGCCTCTGCCCCACTGCCATCTTCGTGCCCCCGGATTTCGCCCGCTACAAAGAGGCCAGCCAGGCAATCCACCGTATCTTTGCGCGCTGGACCGAACTCATCGAGCCGCTGTCGCTGGATGAGGCCTATCTGGATGTGACCCGCAACCACGCCGATGAGGCCTCGGCCACCCGGGT
>JBBQTJ010000367.1:0-3095 GCA_038213315.1 Planctomycetota bacterium | reverse complement strand
CTCCTGCTGCTTGGCTTCCAATTCAGCTTGAACCGTCCCGGCCGTGGTGGGCGGTGGGCCCTCCTGCTTGGGCGCCGGGGCCTGACCGAACAAGCGCCGGGGCAGATCGGGCGCCGCCACATAGACCCCCGCCACTACCCCCACCAGCACGGCGATGAACAACCAGAACCCTCCACCTCCGCCACCTTTACGTCGAGGAGCTGGGGTCGGCTTGGAAGCGGCTGGTCGAGGGGGCATGCGCGTCATTCCGGGGCGTGGCAGGGATAAACGTCTGATAGCTCTAAAAGTTCAATGGCCGGCGGATTCATAGCGCGATAGGCCGGTCCGCCAAGCCCAGGAGGCCAGCAGCAAGGCGAGGATCGCCACCAGCGGCGTCAGGATGCCGGGCCACCACTGTCCGTGGGTGAAGAGCGCCGCTGGATAGATAGCCACAAAGGCGAAGGGAATAACGCAGGTGATCAGCGCCTTCAGCAGCCAGTGGTAGATGTCGGCGGGCCAGCGGCCGAATTCCATCAGGTTATAGACCGGCGGCACCATGCCCACCCGATCCTCGAACCAGAAGCCGGTGGCCGCGAAGGCCATGAACACCGCCACCACTACGGCGAATGATGACAACAACATGACCGCCAACAGCAGCAGGTGCAGCGGGTCGCCATGGAAGTCCGGGATGCGCAGGGCCGCCACCACCATCAAGGTGATGCCGAACACCGCCCCCACCAGGTCTTCGATCGCCAGGCGATCGAAGCAGATCTGCAAAAAAGTGGGGAAGGGTCGCAGCAGCACCCGATCCAGATTGCCGCCGATGATATAGTGCGACGACAGCTGATAAAGATTGCCGCAAAAGCAGTGGAAGAACGCCAATCCGGTCAGGCTATAGCCCAGCACGAACAACAACTGGGCCGGCGTATAGCCGGCGATGCTGGTGGTCTTGCTGGCGTACACTTGCAGCAGGGCCAGCGCCAGCAACCCGCGCATGAGCTCGTCCAGGCCCTGCAGCAGGAGGTCGGCGCGATAGGCCAAGCGGCGCTTCAGCACCACCCCAGTGAGCAACAGAGCGAGTCGGACGGTACGCACGATCGCAGCAGCCTAGGCCGCGCTTGGCAGAGTCACGGGGGATGGAACGGTCATCGCGGGGTCAGACAGCACGCTGGCGACCTCGTCACTCCAATGCCCCATTCCGCAGGGGCGTTAGCTCTGCGATCAGGCTGGCGCGCATGCGGCTTTCCACGGCGGCCATCACCCGGATGAGCGGGTCCCGGTGGCCGGGAATCTCTTTCAGCAACAGTTCGCCAACCCGCATCAGGGTGCGTTCGACCAGCTCATGGCGGATGGTGGCGCAGGCGGAATTGTAGGCCGCCAGGGCGGCATCGCCGGACAAGCCAGGCAATTTGAAAATGCCCTCAGCAGGCTGCAGGAGGGGCCCCAAGGCCACCACCAGGGACCCAGGCGCCGGGATGCCCATGAGGATGCGCTTGGCCTGGACCGAGAGCTCGACCGACCACGTGCGTTGGGTCAGCGCGGTAACCACCTGGTCGGCCAGAAGATTCGCTTCCGACAGGCTTTGTGTTGCTGGGGTTGCGACCTGGGCTTGGCGCCGCCAGGTGTCGGTAAACGGAGTAACGTGACGCATGACCTTAAGTACTCTGCGCGGTGGGTAAAAGCGGAAGTGCGCGCTGATTCACCAAGGTCAGCCATTGCCTTCGGTGATCGATCACGGCGCGTGCGTCCGCTGATCCTTCGCCACCGTGCAGGCTTGTGCCGGCGCGCAGGCGTCCTTCACTGCCCGCGCGATGGCCACCCCCCTCCCTGCCTATGCCCGTGCTGTTCCCGGTGGACTGGAGCTGCGCCTGAAGGTCGTGCCGGGCGGCAGTCGCGACGCCCTGGCGGGGATTCTGGGGGATCGCCTGAAGATCAAGGTCGCCGCGCCGCCCGAAGGTGGCAAGGCCAACGCCGCGGTGGAGCGCCTGCTGTCCGACCTGCTGGGCGCGCCCGCGCGCATCGTCGCCGGGCATGGCGCGCCGCTGAAAACGGCGCAGACCACGGCGACGGCGGAGCGCCTGGCGCGACTCGGCTGGCTCGCTTAAGCCGCAAGATTTTGGCGATGCGATTCACGCTGAGCACCAAAGCGACCAGAGTGGAAAAAGGATTTATGCAACAACGACAGCATCATCCGTTGGATGAGTCTGCCCGCGAGCCACAAATCCATACCTCTGGTAGTTCTGGTCCTCCTGTTCATCTGCGATATCTGGGCTGACTCAGCTGCGCAGCGCTTCGACTGGATTCATGCGCGCGGCCAGCCAAGCGGGGTACAGACCGAAGACCACGCCGATGCCGCCGCTCACCAGCACCGCGATGGTCATGATCAGCGGGCTGAACGCGACCGGGAAGCCGAAGACCAGTTCCACCAGCCAGCCGCCGGCCAGGCCGAGCAACAGGCCGATCAGACCACCGCAGGCGGACAGCAGCAAGGCCTCAGCGAGAAATTGCCGCAGGATGTCCCGTTGGCTGGCACCGACGGCGCGGCGGATGCCGATCTCGCGCGTGCGTTCGGTCACCGTGGCGAGCATGATGTTCATGATGCCGATGCCGCCGACCACCAGGCTGATGGCGGCGATGACCACGATGATGACGTTGAAGATCTCTTTGGTGCGCTGGGCCTGCCGCAACTGTTCCAACGGCACGGCCACGACCATGTCCTCGGCGCCGCGATGGCGATCGGTGACGATGCGCCGGATCAGATCGCTGGCCGGCAGCAGGTACTCTTCGCGCTCCATCCGCATCGAAATCGCGTCAAGCCGGCTGTCCTGCGCGGCCTTGCGGTAAAACGCGCGCAACGAGGCATAGGGCAGATAGACCTCGCGGTTGCGGTCTGGCAGACTGAGGTCGGCGACCCCGTTGCTGCCGCCGGGCAGTTCGGCCATGACGCCGATCACCGTGACCGGCTCATCGCCCAATACGACCACCGCGCCCAGGGCCGCGCCACCGGGCACCCCCAGGTCGCGGGCGACATGGGCCCCGATGGTGCATACGCGCGCAAAAGTCTCCTCGTCGTGATGGTCGGGGAAGCGCCCCTGGCCCAGTTGCAGATCCGCCAC
>JBBQTJ010000366.1:0-3100 GCA_038213315.1 Planctomycetota bacterium | reverse complement strand
GGCGCCGAAGATCTGGCGATGTCGTTCCGGCGCATAGCCTCTGCCGCCATGGAACCGATCCTGCTCATCCACGGTGGCGTGTGCTCGCGGCTGCCGGAGGCCGGGCGGCAGGTCGAGGTGGCGGCCGTGATGCAGACGGCCTTGGCGGCGGGCATGGTGGTGCTGCGCGGGGATGGCTCGGCCCTTGATGCGGTGCAAGCGGCGGTCGCAGCGCTGGAGGCCTCGGGGGTTCTGAATGCCGGCAGGGGCGCGGTGCGCGATGCGGACGGCCAGGTGCTGTTGGATGCCATGCTCATGGAGGGTCATACTGCCCGGGTTGGTGCGGTGGCCGGGGTGCAGCGGGTGGCCAGTCCGGTGGCTTTGGCGCGCGCGGTGATGGAGCGCACCGGCCATGTCCTGCTGATTGGTGCCGGGGCGGAACGCTTGGCGGATGAGCACGGTTTGCTGCGCGTGGGCGATGACTGGTTCGGCGCGCCGCCGCCGGATCAGCCGGTGGCCCATGGCACGGTGGGCGCCGTGGCGCGGGATGTGCTTGGGCGTCTGGCGGCGGCGACCTCGACGGGTGGCACCACCGCAAAACTGCCGGGTCGGGTCGGTGATTCGCCGCTGGCCGGCGCCGGTACTTGGGCCGACGACGCCTGCGCGGTGTCGGCCACTGGCGTCGGCGAGTACTTCATCCGTTCCGGCTTTGCTCACCGTGTGGCTTGGGACGTCGGCGCGGGTCGAGCGGTCAGCCGCGCCACGCAGGAGGGCTTGGCGCGGGTGGCGACTCTGGGTGGCTGGGGCGGCTGCATCGCCCTGGCCGCGGATGGAGAACCGGCCATGCCCTTTATTGGCGCGGGCATGTGGCGGGGCTATCAGCGCGGGGCGGCCCGGCCGGTGGTCGCGGTCGGCGTGGACGCATGAAACTGACTGACCGGCTGCGCCGCCGCCTGGGGATGGGTGGCGCTGTGCCAGAGCCCGAGCTGCCGGAATCGGCGTTGGCCATGGTGCTGCGCCTGGATGCGCAGGATCTGCTGGTGGGGGTGCCGGCCGGCTTTGCTGCGCTGCTGGGCGAAACGCCCGAGGCTCTGCTGGGCCGGACCCTGAGTAGTCTGGCCCACGCCGAGGATGCCCCGGCCCTCCAGAATCAATTGCAGTTGCTGCGCGCAGGCGAGCAGGCCTTGGTCGAGCACGAGACTCGCCTGCGCTGCGGTGAGGGAGTGGTGTATGTCGCCCTGGCGGCGGCCATGACCCGGGCGCCGGAGGGCGATGGCATGGTGGTCACCGTGGCGGATGTGTCGGCCCGCCGGGTGGCCGAGGACCAGCTTGAAACTTCGCGCCTGCTGCTGCGCGAGGCCTTGGACGCACTGCCTGACCACATCGCCATCCTGGACGGTCACGGGCGCATCATCGCCACCAATCGCGCCTGGGATCGGTTCACCGCAGACCACCGCCTGGGAGGCGCGGCCCATGGGGTGGGCTCGACCTACCTGCGCGTCCACGAGGGGCTGGGCGGTCAGGATCCGGTGCACGCCCAGGCGGCCGCCAACGGGCTGCGCGGCGTGCTTGAGGGGACCAGTGGGGAATTCACCCTGGAATACCCCTTTGGGCCCGATCGCCGGCGCTGGTTTCTGCTGCGCGCCACGCGCATGGGTGGGTCCGGTGAGGCGCGCTGCGTGGTCGCGCACCAGGACGTCAGCGACCGCCGGCGGGCCTCGGCGGCCCTGGCCGACAGCGAGGCGCGCTACCGCACCCTGTGCGAATCCGCCGCGGTGGGCATCTGGCAGGTCGGCCTGGATGGCCGCACCCAATATCTGAATCCAGCGATGTGCGCCTTGCTGGAGGTCGACTCGCGCATCGACCTGGGCGCCGAGACCTTCCATGGCTTCTTCACCGCAGAGGGTCTGGCGGTGATGGAAGTGCAGCATGCCGAGCGTGCCACCGGCGGACGTTCAGTGTATGAAGTCGAGCTGCTGGGTCGCCGCGGCGCCCGTCGGCAGGTGGCGGTGACTGGTGCGCCGATCCAAGCGGTCGAGGGCCGATTAAGCGGGTATCTGGGCACCTTTACCGACATCACCGCGCAGCACCGTCAGGACCAAGCGTTGCGCGAGGCGCAGCAGCTGGACGCCCTGGGCCGGCTCGCGGGCGGGGTCGCTCATGAGCTCAGCAATCTGCTGACCGTGGTCCTGGGCCGCTGTGATCGTCTGGCGGCGACCAGCGGTGGCGCAGACCTGGACGCGGTGGTCACCGCCACCGAGCAGGCGGCGATGCTGACCCGGCAGTTGCTGGCCTTCAGCCGACGTCAGGTGCTGTCGATCCAGCCGCGCTGCCTGAACCAGCTGGTGCGCGACCTCTGCGACCTGCTGGCACGCGTCCTGGGCGCAGACATCCATCTGGAGGTCCACCTTGAGGCGGACCTGGGCGAGGCCTCGCTGGACCAGGCTCGCCTGGAACAGGGGCTGGTCGCCCTGGCCACCCGCGCGCGGACGGCCATGCCCGCCGGCGGGACGCTGACCCTGACCACCACCAACCTGGAGTTGACCGCGGTGACGGCTCCGCCGGGACTGCTGCCTGGCGCCTATGTGTCGCTGACCATCAGCGACACCGGCCAGCCTGTGGATGCCGAGGCCCGGGCGCGGTTGTTCGAGCCGATGACCAGCATCGGCGCGGATGGCGGACTCGCGGCCCTGTGGGGCCTGGTGACGCAGCTGGGCGGGCATTTGGCGGTGCAGTCCCGGCCGACCGGGTCGCAGTTCATCCTGTTGCTGCCGCGCTTGCGCACGGTGGTTGCGCGGCCGTCCAAGGCGGGTCGACGGGTGGTGCTGGCCGAGGATGAACCGACCCTGCGCGGCCTGGTCGCCGAAGTGCTGCGCGCCGAAGGCTGGACGGTGATCGAGGCGGCCGACGGCATCGAAGCCGAACGCCTGGCGATCAGCAGCAGCCCGGACCTGCTGATCACCGATCTGGTCATGCCCCTGGTATCGGGCCGGGATCTGGCCATGCGGCTGCGCGCCCATCGGCCGACCCTGCCGATCCTGTTCATGTCCGGCTACAACCCGGATGGCTGGCTGGGGGGCAACGAGGCCCACACCGCCTTCCTGGCCAAGCCGTTCACCCC
>JBBQTJ010000365.1:0-3125 GCA_038213315.1 Planctomycetota bacterium | reverse complement strand
TCGCCAGTTTGCTTGAGATCCAGGGGCAGGGCGGGGATGCCCTGCTTCAGGCGTTCGGCTTCGGCAGTGCGGTAGGCGACGAGCATAAAAGTGTCCTTGGGTCGGGGTGATACCCTATCAGCCTTGGCCAGCTGGCAAATCAGGGTTTGGGGGGTGTTTCTGTTGTGGGAACAAGCAGATCGCAGGGCGGTCGGCACATACCGCATTAGCCTATCGGGGCCGTTGGTGCTGCACTACCAGCAGGCCGATGACCGCTGACTGTGATCTTGAAGCCCTACTATTTTGCTCATTAAAGTTTTAGATATTTCAACCAATCCCGCTCCTCGTTGCGTATGATACGCACTATCGCCTTGGTGCGCTTGAATCGTTATCCTGCTCCCAGGCCGTGCTCTAAAGTCACCATGCACAGCCCACTGCGGATCTCTCCTATGGCTATTGGCTTCGCGGCCCGCCTTGGGCTGCTGGTGCTGATCAGCTCCGTCGCCACCTGGGCCGTCGATGGCGTGGTCGCACGCCAGATCACCTCCGGCCTCGACAAGCCCATCGCCGTGGTCCCAGCCCCGGGCATCGCCAACCGACTCTTCGTGGCTGAGCAGTCCTCAGGCCAGGTGCGCATCCTGACCCCGTCGACCGGCGTCGTGGCCAGCACGCCCTTCTTCACCGTCCCGAATCTTGCCAACGGCAATTCCGAACAGGGCCTCTTGGGTATCGCCTTCCACCCCAACTATCTGACCAACGGCTATGTCTACGTGAACGTCACCCGCAATGGCGCGGCGGCCGGTGACGGATCGCCGTCAGGCGACGGCCGCACTGACATTCTGCGTTTCACCGCCAATGGTTCACCGGCCACCGCCACCACTGCCGGCAACGAGGCCCTGGTATTGGCTTACAACCAGCCGGAATCGAATCATAACGGCGGCTGGCTGGACTTCGGCCTGGACGGCATGCTGTATATCGCCGTCGGCGACGGCGGCAGCAGCAATGACCCCCATGGCTCTGTCGGCAATGGCCAGGACCGGGCAACGTTGCATGGCAAGATCCTGCGTATCGATGTCGGCACGCCGCCCTACACCATCCCCACTGGCAATCCCTATCGCAACAATGCCAACGGCTTCCGGCAGGAGATCTGGAGCTGGGGGCTGCGCAATCCGTGGCGTTGCTCCTTCGACCGGGTGACTGGCGACCTATGGATCGGCGATGTCGGTCAGAACAATCGCGAAGAAATCTCGGTGGCCCGCGCCGGGATCGCCAACCTCAATTTCGGCTGGCGCGTCTGGGAAGGGAATCGCCGCAATTTTTCCAGTGAGAACCTGCAAGGCGGGGCCACCCACACCGGACCCGTGGTCGAGTACGATCGCGGCGCCGGACAAGCAGTCATCGGCGGGTACGTCTATCGCGGCGCAGCCATCACCGCCCTGGTCGGCACCTATCTGTATGCCGACTACAATTCCAAACGCATCTGGGCCCTGGCCAATGCCGCCGCCACCCCCGGGGCTCCGGAAGAGCTGACCAATCTGTTCCAGCTTGGGAATATCGGCAACATCAGCTCCTTCGGCCAGGACAATGACGGTGAACTGTATTTCACCGTCCACGCTGGTACGCGCGGCGGATCGGTCTATCGGCTCGAACCGTCAGGCCTGTCCGTCTCGACTGCATCGCCCCTGGCGGGCAGCACCGCCGGCGTCAGCACCAGCCGCACCTTCACTGCGGTAGGCGGAACCCCACCCTATACCTGGAGCGTGATCGGCGGGAATCTGCCAGCGGGCCTGAACCTGTCCGGCCAAGGCGTGCTCAGCGGTACACCCACCACGGCCGGCTTTGCCGCGTTCACGGTTCAGGTGAGCGGCGGCGGCAGCGCCACCAAGGCCGTAGCCATGACCATCGCCGCCGCACCGGCGATCACCACGAGCGCGCTGCCCAATGCCTTCCAGGCCGTTCCCTACAGCACCGGCGTGGCTGCGTCCGGTGGCACCGGAATCATGACCTGGAGCCTGAACACCGGGACCTTGCCCACGGGCCTGAGCCTGAACGCCGGCACTGGTGTGATCAGCGGCACGCCCAGCGCCACCGGCACGGTGAATCTTACCCTGCTGGTAACGGACGCGGTCGGTGCCACGGCCACGCGCGCGCTGTCCCTTACCGTGGGGGCCACGCCTACGCCGCCGACCTTCACCAGCACGCCCCGCACCCTCATGCGCGCTGGCAGCACCTACGACTATGATGTCGATGCGGTCGGCACGCCCGCCCCGACCTACAGCCTGACCACCGCCCCCGGCGGCATGCTCATCAACACCGGCACCGGACGCATCACCTGGACTACCTCGACGGTGGGTCAGGCCAGTGTGACGGTACGCGCCAGCAACGGGACCAATGCTACGCAATCGTTCATCATCCAGGTTCACGACCACGGCCTGGAGGTCCGCCCCGCAGCCGCGCCCTTTTTGGGCATGGGCGACGCGGGCGCCGCCGGCGCACCGACGGATCTGGCCACCACCGGCCTCTTCAGCTCGCTGGGCGCACCGCTGACGCCCGCCGCGGCCCTGATCCCCTTTGGGGTCAATCTGCCCTTCTGGTCGGACCATGCGCAGAAATCACGTTTCGTGTCGGTGCCAAGCGGCCAGACCGTGACCTATGATGCGGTGGCCGGCTGGACCTTCCCGGCGGGCACGGTGTTCGTAAAGCACTTCGACATGGATCTGGACGAGGGCCCCGGCACCACCATGCGCCGTCTTGAGACCCGGGTGCTGGTCCGGGCAGCGGCGGGGGGCGTCTATGGCGTCACCTATCGCTGGAACAGCGCCGGCACCGCCGCTACGCGCGTCGACAATACCCAGACCGAGAATCTCAGCTTCACCCGCGCTGGTGGCGGGACGCGCTCGCAGTCCTGGCTCTATCCCAGCCCGGCCGATTGCATGACCTGCCATACCGCGAATGCAGGGCATATCCTTGGCGCCAACGCACGGCAGCTCAATGGCACCTATCCATACGCGCTGGGGTCCGACAACCAGCTGCGCACCTGGGGCTTCATCGGCCTGTTCAGCAATGCCCCCAACGACGCCGCCATCGCCGCCTGTCCAAAAGTCGTCCCGCCCAGCGACACCAGTGCCTCGCTGACCCTGCGCGCG
>JBBQTJ010000364.1:0-3126 GCA_038213315.1 Planctomycetota bacterium | reverse complement strand
TCGACGATGTCATCTCTTACTGCAAGCATCCCATCTCTACCGGACCGCTGGAGGGCATGAACAGCATCATCATGGCCGTTCGCAGGGCAGGCCGCGGCTATCGCCACGCCGAAACGTTTGGTATGGCGATCATGTTCTTCTTTGGCGGCCTCAACCTGCTGCCATGACGCGGATTATCATACCCACGGAAGATCCGGTAGAGCCGAAAACCACGATCCTTGCGGCGAGACTCTCCGAACGGTTCATAAGTGCTTTCTGCTCAGCAGCGCAACCGCCCGATGGCTCCTGCCGGCATCAAGGCAGCCGCTCTACCTCAACGGCCCAACGTCCGATCAAACACATCCTGGCCAATATTCGTGGCCATGCTGGTGACAAAAGCCTGGGCGGCAGCCAGAGCGTACTCGCGCAAGAACTGCAAGGGGCGCTCAGGGACGTACACCACATCGCCGGATTCGAGACGGAAGTCTACTTCCTCGCCGTTCAATACCTTGTTCATGTCATAGACGTAGACGTCGGGCCGGTTGATGTTGCCGCGCAAGATCACGATGGAGGTGCGATAAGCTTCTTCTCGTACGCCCCCGGATTCGGCCAAGGCGCGCATCATCGGCATGTCCGGCGTGTAGCGCAGTCGGCCAGCATTGCCCACCGACCCCAGGACATAGATCTGGGCATCCACCAGACTGGCGATCAGCACTACATCCGACGGATGCATGCGGATATTCTGGTTCAGGTCGCCCTGTTCGACCAATGCCTGGAAGTCGAGATGCAGCACCTCGCCGCCGCGGACGACCACCGATTTGGTCAGGTCCACTTGGCTGACTGGTTCGCCCTTGTTCAGACCGACCGAAAATCCGCCGCAGGCACCCAGGACATCAAGCATGCGCAGCGGATGGTCGAAGGGGACGGCGCCCGGTTCACGTACGGCGCCGAAAACGAACAGGTGATGGCCCCTTTCACTCATGGGCCGCACCACTACCACCGGCTCCTTCTCGTAGACCGACAGACGGGTCGCCAAATCATGGGCCAGTTCAGGTACAGTACGACCGGCAGCCGGCACACTCGACAGCATCAGGTAGGACACCTGGCCATTAGGATCGACCAGCACCTCAAGCCGGCGGCTGTCGGGGCGGCCCACGGTGCTGATTTCCAGCAGATCGCCGTGGGCCAGGCGGTAGTTCTCGGTGATCGGTGCCGGCACATCCGGCGGCGGCGGCAGCACGATGCGCTCTTGCCGATTCAGTCTGGCGGTCACGGCGGGATCGTTTGACGCCACCGCCTGGTCACCCAGGCGCAGGCAACCGGCCAAGCATGCCGCTATGACCCCAGCCAACACTGCCTGAGCCAAAAGCAGCCGCCCGCGCCGCACTCGCGCCCTCATCTGGTCAAAACTCCCATCGCCACCGGTTTGCCAGTACCATTGACGATGTCCATCAGATCGGCGCCAACTTCCTGATCCGGATCCACCAGTACCAATAGTCCGTCAACCAGGGTGGCCAGGCGTTGCACCAGGGTCGGATCCGGCGCGGGCGGCAGGATCAGCAAGGCTTCGCAGGTGGACAAATCATCCAGATGATCGCCAAGGGCCTGTTCCACCGAGCCCGAGGGCAGCCGGTCGAAGAGGTCCTGGGTGTCCCCCCACCCCAGGCGGGACACATTGGGCGCGACGGGGACCAGACATTGTTCCGGGCTGGCCTGGCGTCGCATCATGTGGGTTACGCCCGAGGTCAGACCGGGATCGCTGGCCAAAAATCCTTCGGCACCGGTGATCGGCTGACCGGCGACCACCAGGGTCTTCAGGCCGGCGCGGCCCAGTTGCCGGGCAATGGCATCAGTGAAGGCATGATCGAAGAGGATATCCCCGGACGGCACCACCAGGAAGCGACGATAGCGGCGCGTGACCTGCGAGCACAGATCCTGCACCCAGCGCGGATGGGACACCGAGACCAATCGTTCGCCCGCCGGCACCCGCGTCACCCGTTCGGCGCGCAGGACCAGATCCAGGTCGGTCAAGGTGCGCACCCGGCGGTCACGCACGGCAGCTACAGCGGCCAGGCCCAGGACCAGGCCCAATCCGCCGGCGAAGCCGACGCCGGCCAGGGCAAAGGCGCGGGTCCACCAGCGCGAGGGTTCGGCGTTGCTGGCATTGGGCGGATCCAGGACCCGCAGACGATTGACTGACAGATTACGGGCGATTTCGATTTCCGACAGACGGGCACGCAAACGCTTGATCAGGCCTTCCTGCCGTTCGCTTTTCTTTTGCAGGGTGGACCATTCCGCCGACAGGGCCGGCAGGCGGTCGAGCTGGGCACGGGATTCCTGCAATCGACCCGTCAATTCCTCGACATCCTTGGCCAATTGCGGACGGCCCAGTTGGTGCAGCTTCAATTCCTCGTTCAGGCGGACCACGAAAGGATTCGGGACTCGCTGGGCATCCCGGCGTTGCTCCCGCTCGGCAGCGTACTGTTCTTCCGCCTTGGCCAGTTCTTCGCGGGCGGCGCGCAGCAGGGGATGCCTGTCGGTATACAACGTTTCCAACTGCCGCACCTCGGCGCGCTTGGCATTGACGCCAGCGTCGGCAGCGCCGTCGGCCCAGCTGGTGGCGGGTATCTCGGCCGGCAGCTCGGCTAACAGGGCGGGCAGCTGGGCGATGCGGAAATCGGCATCCCCCAGCCGAGTGCGCGCGATCTGCACCTGGTCCTCAAGGGTGCGGACCCGTTGCTGTTTGTCGTCCACTTCCTGATCCAGAAAGACGACATTATAGCGTTTGCGGAATTCGTCGCCCTGGTCGCTCATCACTTGAAGGCTTTGCTCTTCGGATTCGACCTCGCGCTTGTAGTAGTCGAGGTCCTTCTGGATGCGCGACACCAGGATGTCCCGGGCCGAGCCGACCACGATCTGAAAGTACATGTCCAGCACTTCGCTGGCCACCTGGGCATTGCGCGCGCCGTTGAAGGTAACGCGGAAGATGCCGGTATCACGGGCGAATTCGATGCGGAAGCGACGCCGGAAGTCCCACATCTTCTCGCCGGGATCAGCCAGCACCATCAATCGCTCGAAGATGAACTGCTGGTCGCAGAGGGTTTGCACCTCGCGGGTATTGAGATCCGGCGGACGATAGCTTTGCAG
>JBBQTJ010000363.1:0-3168 GCA_038213315.1 Planctomycetota bacterium | reverse complement strand
GAGCCATCGAGCGCTGTCAGGCTGAGGTCGATGATGGCGACATCCACGGCGACGGCGGCCTCGGCGGCGCTGGTCACGGCGGCCAGGGCGCGAGGTCCATCCACCGCTTCGATCACCCGCAGGCCAAGCTTCGCCAGCGTGCTGGCCAGCGAGAGGCGCAGGCTGGGGTTGGGCACGGCCAGCAATGCGCGGCGGCCGCTGAGTTCACGCGGGGGCAGTGGTACCGGCGTGTCGTCGACGCCGAAGCGCGAGGTGAACGAGAAAGTGCTGCCCTTGCCCGGCGTCGAAGCCAGATGGATGGCGCCACCCATCAACTCGACCAGGCGACGCGAGATCGCCAGCCCCAGACCGGTGCCGCCATACCGGCGGGTGGTCGAGGTGTCGGCCTGGGTGAAGGCCTCGAAGAGCTTCTCTTGCGGTTCCTTGGCAATGCCGATGCCAGTGTCGCGCACCGAGAAGCGCAGCATCACCGTGCGCGGCTGGCCCTCGCGGCGGGCGCCCGCATCCTGGTGCTCGGCCAGGCCGATGCGCACTTCGATCTCGCCCTTCTCGGTGAATTTGATCGCATTGCCCACCAGATTGATCAGCACCTGACGCAGGCGTGACGGATCGCCCACCAGGCTGGCCGGCACCTCGGGGGCGCTGGTGCAGACCAGCTCGACGCCCTTGGCCTGGGCGCGCTCGGCGAGCAGCCACATGGCGTCCTCGACCACGGTCACCGGCTGGAAATTGACTTCTTCCAGCTGCATCCGCCCGGCCTCGATCTTCGAGAAGTCGAGCACGTCGTTGATGATGTTCAGCAGGTTGTTGGCGCAGTCGCGCAGAGTGAGGGTGAAGTCCTTCTGCTCGGCATCGAGCGGGGTCTCCATCAGCAGCTCGCTCATGCCCAGGATGCCGGTCATGGGCGTGCGCAGCTCATGGGACATATTGGCGAGGAAGTCGCTCTTGGCGCGGTTCGCGGCCTCGGCGGCCAGCTTGGCTTCGATCAGGGTGCGCTCGGCGCGTTTGCGCACCGCGATATCCCGCAAGATCACCAGCAGGCGGCCGTCGGGCAGCTGCTTGCTGATGGCCTCGACATCGGTGGGCAGGCCATCCGCGGTGCGGATGCGGCATTCGCCGCCCAGCACGTCGCCCGGCACCGCACCGGCGGTCACCGGCGCATCGCCCGGTTCAATCAACGAGCGCAGGTCCAAGGCCAGCAGGGCCAGACGTGGCCAGCCGGTCAGCTGACAGGCACGTTCGTTGGCATCGGTGATGCGGCCGCTGGGATCGAGCAGGAAGATGCTTTCCGGGGCCTGTTCGATGAGCAGGCGGAAGCGCTCTTCGCTGCGGCGCAGGGCGTCCTCGGCGCGCCGCTGCTCGGTGATGTCCCGGCCCACGGTCTGGCAGGCGGTCAGTTCGCCCTGGTCGTCGAACAAGGCGCGCTCGGTCCATTGCAGCCAACGCACCTCGCCATTGGGCAGCACGGTGCGGTGCTCGAAGGTGCCGCTGGGCTGTTCGCGAGACAGGCGGCCGCGGGCCGCATCCACCGCCTCGCGGTCCTCGTCCAGGACCGGCGGACGGAAGCGGCTGCCCAGCACCTCGTCGCGGCGCCGGCCAAAGCAGCGGCAGAACGCCTCGTTGGCGAACAGCACCAGGCCGCTGCGGGTGGTGCGCAGGATCATTTCCGCCTGATCGTCGACGATGGCGCGGTAGCGGGCCTCTTCTTCGCGCAGGGCGGCGTCGGCGCGGGCGCGTTCCTGCCGGGCCTCGACGCGCTGCACGCCGGTGCGCGCCAGGCGGTGGGCCTGATCCAGGAACTCCACATCGGCGGTGGCCCAGGCCCGGTCCGCATGCAGGGCCTCGACCACCAGCAGACTGAAACCGCCCTGGCGGAACAGCAGCGGATACCACAGCAGGGCCCGCACGCCCAGCTCGGCATGCAGCCACAGGTCGGCCCCGTCCTCGACGAAGCGCGCGTCGGGGCTGTCGGCGGACGAGTCGATCCACGAGCGGGTCTTCTTCAGGAAGGCCATCACATGGACCAAGCGCTCGGGTGGCAGTTCCAGCGGACGGACCGCGATCCCCGGGGCCGTCCATTCGGCCTGGACCATGGCCAACTGGTGCTCCAGATCGATGTCCACCACCGCACAACGGTCGACGGCCAGGGCTTCGCCAGTACCCGAGGCGACCTCGCGCAGCACGGCCAGCCGGTCGCCTTCGCCCAGCACGGTCTCGGCGATCCGCGCGAGGCAGTGGGCGGCGGCAACCATGCGGCGGGATTCCGCCAGCTTATCGGCTTGCTCGTCCACGGCCCGGGCCCGGCGCGTCGCATCGACGATGCCGACCACCACGCCGCCCAGCGGCCGGGCGCCGACGCCCACGTCGAAGCAGCGCAGCTGGTGTTCGCGATCGGTGAAGCGGTATTCGACCAGGACCTGCTCGCCGGTCAGGGCCCGGGCGATGGCATCGGCCACCGCGTCAGCCCCCGAGCCGGGCAAAGCGGTGCTCAGATTCTCATTGGGTCCGACCATGCGCCCGGCCATCAAGGCCAGCTGCTGGAAAGCCAACGGCGTCGCCGTGACGATGCGCCCGGCATCATCCAACAGGATCATGCCCTGCAGCGGCGAATCGATGAGCAGCGGAGTGGACATCCGGGGTCCATGCTAGGGCACTTTCCCGGGATGCATCAGGGCGCTGGTGGCGGGGTGGCGCCAGCCCGCCCCGGTCAATCAGTTGCCGTCAAGTTCCTTCGACAGGTCGTTGATCGGCCCAAGGTAAACTGATTGAAACATGCTGATCACCGTCACTGCGACCCCGATCAGGGCCAGGGCGAAGACCGCGCTGTTCAGACCCTTGGCGGCCCAGGCCAGACGGCTGGCGAAGCGCTCGGACATCACCGTGGCCACTTGGCCCAGGGCTTCATCCAGGCGGCCGGCGACTTCGCCATTGCGGATCAGAGGTAGCAGGTCGCCGCCCAGTTCGGCCGCCGCCAAGGCGTCACTGAGCGAGGCTCCCGAGCCGGCGCGCAGGGCCGGTGCCTGGGCCGCCAGGCGCGTCCCGACCACGGCGTTGCCGCAGGCTCCCGCCGCCAGCTCAAGCGCATCGCTGACCAGCAGGCCGGCGGACAGGCCACCACGCAGCACCTGGCAGACCAGGCCGGTGACCAAGGGCATGGTCAGCAGGCGC
>JBBQTJ010000362.1:0-3186 GCA_038213315.1 Planctomycetota bacterium | reverse complement strand
CGCGATGGCGCGATGCTGCCGGTGCGGGCCTGGTTGCAGGCTGCGATCACTGCCGACCCCAAGCGCCATCGCGAATTGCTCGATCTGGCTATCGACAAGGGTTCCGAACGTCTCGCGTGGCAGGCCCGGCTTGATCGCGTGCCTCTGCGCGTGGCCGCTGGCGAGGGGGACGCTGCCTTGGGCGATGTGCTGGCCCTGGTGACGTCGGCGCCGGACCTGCGCTGGCGCGTGGCCGCGTGGCAGGCCCAGGCCGAGGCTCTGGTGGCCTTGGGACGTCCGGCCGATGCTGTCGATACGCTGGCCCAAGCCCTAGATGCCGTGGCGCACGGGTCGACCTCAGGTGGCCAGGCCGAAGGCATCGATGTCGCTGCTCTGGAGCACCAGCGTGATGCCCTGGCGGCACAGGCCTTCGCCGGACCTGATGGCCTGGCTGCGCGCTTCGCGGCGGCTGAACGTCAGCGCGGCGCCCGTCAGTGGGCCCCGGCCCTGGACCACTACCAGGCCGTAATCGCCGCCACGCCGCCATTCGTCCAGCAAGCCGCCGCCCGCTGGGCCGCCGGCTGGTGCGAAGTGAATCTGGGCCGGGTAGACCAAGCCGAATCCCGCTGGCAGGCCATGGTCATCGAAGCTCCATCCGGTCCCTGGCGCGGCCATGCCATGCTCGGCCTCATCGACGTGGCCCTGGAAGATCGCGCCGATCCCGAACGGGCCGCCAACCTGGCAGATATACTGGCCAAGGCCGTGGACGAGCCGGGTGAGCGCTCTCCCGACTGGGCCGGCGTGCGGCGCGATCTGCTGATCCGCCGCTGCCTGCTCGCGGTGCTGGCCGGTGATCAGGCCGCCGCCACCGCCCACGCCCAGGCCGCCCTGGCCTGCGGCGATCCCCGCGACCGGGTGACCAAGGATGGCCCGGGCGGTACCTATCAGCCACCCGCCGGGGTCGCCCGTCTGATCGAGCAATTGCGCCGGGGTCGGCCCCTGTCCCCGCCGGCCGCCCTGACCGGCAACCGCCCCAAGGCGGCCCTGCACGTGGTGCTGGGCGACCTCGCCATGCTGGCCGAGGACTTCTCGTCCGCCGATCGCCACTTCGCCGCCCTGGCCGGCGACGCCATCCCCGCCAGCACCGACCAGCGCCTCTATGCGCGCATGCGCCTCGCCGACGTGGCCTACGCCCAGGGCCGCCAAGAAGACTATCGCACCGCTTATCTGGCCTGTCTGGACGAGGCGCCCAAAGGCCCCTGGGCCCCGCATTTGCTGCTCTCCCTCGCCGCTGATGCCTACAGCCGGCAGGACAACGAGGCCTTGGCCATGACGCGCCTCGACCTTCTCGCCCGCAAACACCCCACGGCGCCAGAAGCCCAATCCGCCCTATGGTTTCGCGGAGTGATTCATTTCTGGGCCGAACGTTGGGCCGAGGCCGACACCGCCTGGCGCGACTTGGACCAGCGCTATCCAGGCCATGCCTGGACCGACGTCATCAATGGAACCTACCGACCAGAGATCCGCGCCCATCTGGCCGCCGCCACGCCGAAGCCCAAGCCCTGAACGAGAACCTTGACCATGCTCCACCTCGCCCTCGCCCGCCCGCTGCTCGTGACTATGCTCGCCACCATGTGCCTGCTGGCGGCCGACGATTTCCTCGAAGACCTGACCCTCATCGTCAGTGCCAATGGCAGCCCGGCGGGTGGCTTGAAGGCGCTGCCGGGGATGGCGATCGTTTCATTGCAGGCCGCAGACGATCAAGACAAGTTGGGCGGTGTAAACTTTAAGGCCAAGGACAAGGAGGACCTCTATAAATTCAAGGACAGACTTGAACCGTGTGCGAATAACAGTGAGGTTGCCCGTATATGGCGTTACAACGTGGCTCCCTCCCGTACCAATGCCAATGTAGAGTGTGATTTTTCTGGAACCTTGCAGCGCTGTGAGGGGCAAGGTGGCACCCCACCATCCTTTAGTGCCAAGGTCGTGCATGTCGACCTTGATGTCGACAGCGACAATGACAGCGATCCCATCTCTGCCCAGAAGGAACCCAGCGGCAGCGACGATGAAGATACGGCCGAATACCCGACTGGTTCAGCTGCGGCCGACAAGCCGGGTCTGATCCTGATCAAAAATCGTGGCTTCGACGAAGGTGGCCAGTATGCCACCCAGGACTTCGCCAAGGACGGCGCCATTGAGTCCGACCTGGACTTGGTCAAGGCCACGGTGCAGTGCAAAGGCCGCTCCGGCGATGCGGCTTTCACCATCCCCGACGCCATCCGCCTCTACAAGAAGGACGGCGACGCCCTGACCCGCATCACCAGTGGCCAGCGCGTGTCCTTGCAGCCAGGCGTCACGATGAACCTCTGGCTCGAAGGCATCAGCGTCGCCGTGGTCGAACTCAAGGTCGACTTCTATGTCGAAAGCGGCGCGCAGCCTGCCAGCGACATGGTCAAGATCACCGTGGTAGATATCCCTCTGGAACTAGATCGGGACCGCAGTGGGACGATCACAGATGGGGATAATTCGCTGGATTGGACCTGGACGGATCGGCGTCACCGGTTCTGGTTTAATAACGACCTGGAGGGCACCTTTGCCGATGAAGAACCGAGGTCGCCGAACGATTTCCAGAAGGGCTTTCTGGCGATTCCCCATATGCGCGATCTTGAAGATTGCGATAGAATGGTGGCGGTGGTCCGTGGAGTCGACGCGCTCTTCGATGCGGAGAAGGTCGGCTCGACGGTGGGGTGGATGGCGACTGCGCCGTCAGGTGTCCGGCTGCGGCTTTACCGCGGCCGAGATGTTGATGGCAGGTTGGAGCCCTGGCAGGACGAGGGTGCCGGACGTGCTCTATGGACCACGGCACGAGCCATGAACCCGGTGGTAGCCGCTGCTGCGCGGACGAAACTGCCCAAGACATACTTCACGACGGCCCTCTCGGGCCGGGCCATGCCGCTGATCTGGCAGGCCGATGATGAGCTTGCTCGCCGTCCATTACCCCCACTAGGTCCCAAAGATGCAGTGCTGGGCCAGATACTGACCTGGGGCACTGGCGCAGATGCGCGCCCGGTGGCGGTCTTCCGTCATCTCTATTTAAAGTTGTCTGATCCGCGTCGATGGTATCAGCATGTTTCAGCTGGTGACGTGGTCTCGGATGAATTCGTCCCCGCGCCGGCAGCGCTAACCAGCCCTACTGATGGTCAGTAC
>JBBQTJ010000361.1:0-3204 GCA_038213315.1 Planctomycetota bacterium | reverse complement strand
CGGGCAAAGCGCCGGGCGGTATCCGGCAGCACCGCCGCCAGGGTCGCGCCATCGCGCAGATGCAGGTGCCAATCGTCAGGTCGGGTCAGGGTCAGCCGGGTCGTGGTCATGCTGGGATTCTGGTAGGAGAGCCGGCGGGGGAAGCGGGTGGCCGGTAGGGCCTTGCGGGCAGCCGCTCCACCCCCCAAGCCAACGCTTCCCATGCCGAAGGGTTTCCCCACCATCGTCGCCCATGCCTGCACCGTCCGTCGTCCAATGGTTCATCACTGCCAACGGTCGCGAGCAGGGGCCGTTCACCCCGGCCCAGCTGAAGACCTTTGCTGATCAGGGCCGGCTCCTCCCCAACATGCTGGTCCGGCGCCAGGACATGGCCACGCCGGTGCCCGCCAGCCAGGTGAAGGGGCTGCTGCCGACCCACCCGGTGATTGGCGAGAAGGATGAAACGCACATGGCCGGCTTGCCGGTGCTGCCGCCGGCGCCCGCACGTTCAGCCCCGCCGGCAGCCCGCGCCGACGAAGAAACCGACGAAGCTCCGTTGCCCCCCCGACCGGCACCTGTGCGTTCAGCACCGCAGCGACCGACAGGCGGGCCACGCCCAGGGCCGGTGCGCACGGTCACTGCTCCGGTGAACGAGGATTCAGAGACCAAGGTGCCGTCCACGCCGCCCGAGGATGAGGACGATCCCTATGCGGCGCCCAAGATCGACGTGGCGGCGCGGCGGTCGGGCGGCGGCGCACCGAGCCACGGCGCGCGTATTGGCGCGGCACTGCTGGATTCGGTGGTGATGATCATTGGGGCGCTGATCATCATCGTCGGCTTCGTCTCGTTAGGTGCCGCAACCCAGTCAGACCTCCTGATGGTGGTCGCCGTGGTGGTGGGCCTCGGCTGGATTTTCGCCTACCAAGCCGTGAGCGAAGCGATGTGGGGCAAGTCCCTGGGCAAGATGGCCACCGGCTTGCTGGTGGTCAGTCTGCGCACGGGCGAGCGCTGCTCCGCCGGTCAGGCCATGGGGCGCAATGCGGTTCGGCTCTTACTCAACTCGCTCTCGATCGGTGGCCTGATCGATGCGCTGTGGTGCCTGTGGGAACCGGACCGCCGCTGTCTGCACGACTTGGCGGCCGGCACCGCCGTGGTCTCGGCCACCAGGCGCGGTCGCAGCAGCGGCGCACGTGCGGCAGTGGGCAAGCGTCCGACGGTGGGCAAGCGCTCGGCAGCTGCTGCCCGGCGCCGCCGCTAAGCTGCTCACTCCACCCTCTTCACGTTCGACGCCATGCTCCCCACGCTCGCCTCCCGCTTCGGCACCCCCCTGTACGTCTACGACTTGGCCGTGGTGCGGGCCCGGGCCCGGGCCTTGAAAGCCGCCATCGGCTGGACCCCCTTCCAGCCCCTCTACGCGGTGAAGGCCAACCCCTGCCCGGCGGTGGTGCGGGCGATCCTGGCTGAGGGCTTCGGCATCGACGCGGTCAGCCCCGGCGAGGTCGCCTTGGCCCTGCGCCTGGGCGTCGCGCCGGCGCTGATCCAGTACACCGAGAACAACATGACCGACGCGGAGCAGGGCGAAGCCCTGGCCCAAGGCGTCACCGTCACCGCCGGCAGCCTGGACCGGCTGGAGCGTCTCGCCGCAGCGGGCGCAACCCGGGCCAGCGTGCGCTTCAACCCCGACATCGGCGCCGGGCACAGCGACAAGGTCTGCACCGGCGGCCCGCTCTCGAAATTCGGCGTGCACCATACTGACGTCGAAGCGGTGCGCGCGATCGAGGGCCACAGCGCCCTGCGCGTGGTCGGCTGCCACATGCACATCGGCTCCGGCTTTCTTGACGCGGGCGATTATGTACGCGCGATGGAGGTGATCCTGGCCATCGCCGGCCGCCTCCCCCATCTGGAATTCATCGACTTCGGTGGCGGTCTGGGCATCCCCTATCAGGACGACCAGCAGCCCATCGATCTGGCCGCGGTGGGCGCCGCGGCGACGCGCTTGATGGCGGCGTTTTGCGCCAGTTATGGCCGGCGCCTGGAACTGCGTCTTGAACCAGGCCGCTTCCTGGTGGCTGAGGCCGGCACCCTGCTGACCACCGTCACCAGCCGCAAAACTTATCCGGCCACCGCCACCGCCGCGGCGCGCACCTACATCGGCACCGATACCGGCTTCAATCATCTGGTGCGGCCCACCATGTACGGCAGCTATCACCGCATCGCGCAGCTCAGCAATCCGAGCGCACCCACCGAGACGGTGGACGTGGTGGGCAACATTTGCGAATCAGGCGACATCTTCGCCCGCGACCGTCTCATGCCCCGCTGTGTCCCCGGCGATCTGCTGGCCATCCGCGACGCCGGCGCCTACGGCTTCGCCATGGCCAGCACCTACAATTTGCGCCCCCTGCCCGCCGAGGTCGCCATCGACGGCGACGCGGTGGTGCTGGCCCGGCGGCGTCAGACCGTTGATGAACTGCTGGCCGCCTGGGCCTGAAAGGTCGCCATGCTGCGCCTCCTGCCGCTGCTCCTCCTCGCCACGCTGATGCACGGCGGCGAAGCCATGAAGGTCACCTGGCCGACCAAGGCTTCCGGCGACTACCAAGCCACGCCCGGCGGCCCGGTGATCATGCGCTACTGCGTGTGGCGCCACGGCACCGGCCGGGCCAACACCCCGGGCGGGCGACCCGGCCTGATCGTCGGCCTGCATGGCAACGGCGCCGCCGAGGAGGCAACGTTCTATCTGATCAACCGCGGCCTGACCTTCGCCCAACTCCAGGGCGAGTACCTCATCCTCGGTCTCAAGTCCAAGGGCGCCGGCTGGGAGGACAGCGACCACGAGGCCATCCTCCAGACGGTGCGCTGGGCGATCACCCATTTCGAGGTCGACCCCGACCGGGTCATGGCCTATGGCGAGTCTAAAGGCGCGATGTGCCTGGGCCGGCTGGTGCCGCGCAACCCCGGCCTGTTCGCCGCAGTGGTGCAGGGCAGCGGCAACGTCACCGACCTGCCCGCCAACCCGCCGGGCGCCGCCGACACCGGCTGGTTCATCATTCACGGCGACGCGGACGTCACCGTCAGCGTCGACAACAGCCGCAAGGCCGCCATCGACCTGCGGGCGGCCGGCTATCCAGTAGTCTTTCGCGAGATGCGTGGCCTGACCCACTTCTATGCCAACAAGTGGACCGCCGAGGTCATGCCCGACGCCATGCGCTTCCTCAACGCCCACCGCCT
>JBBQTJ010000360.1:0-3235 GCA_038213315.1 Planctomycetota bacterium | reverse complement strand
GCTTCCTGTTCATGCGCTACCCGGATGCCAACGAGCGACTGGAGCGTCTGGCCCGTACCGACCCGGTGCGTGCAGCGGCTTTTCGCGTCCGGTAGGCCAGCAACTGGACTGGCCAAGCCGCTGCCGACGGTGAACCCCCATGGCCTTGCCCCGTTCGTCCTCCATGTGGCGTCTGATCCTGAGCGTGCTGTTATCAACCGGGCTGGGCTCGGCGGAATTGATCAACACCAACACCGCCACGCCGGAAACGGCGCCGCTGACTCCCGAGGACGTGCCCTTCACCACCACTATCACCGTACTCAATCCCCACGCGCGGGCGGTGAAGGTCAAAAACATCGATTCCAGCTGCACCTGCACCACCCTGGTCCTGGCTGACCATTTCTTGCTGCCCAAGTCGATCACCACGTTGAACGTGGTGATCGACAACCACAACCACAGCGGCGCGAAGCGGGTGGTCATCACCATCTATCCCACCGATCCCGAGCTTGAAGCCATCGAAGTGGTGGCCCTGTGGACCATCATCCCGGTCCTGACCGTCGATGCCATCCCGCCAGGGGGCAGCGTGACCGAACGGCCAGACTGGTCCTATCAGGACGTGTACCGCTATGTCTCCAGCGAACGCCCGGACGAGACCAACCGCCTGCGCAAGCGCTTCCGCTTGATGTCCTCGGCCGATACCATGCCGGCGGACGGCCTGAAGATCCTGGGCATCGACTACGATGGCCCGGTCTGGCGCTTCACCCCGGTCACCCAGGCCGATGGCAGCATCCTGGTCACCGCCGTGGCCAAAGACCCTGCCCCGGTCGCCGGCCGCTATGACGAAACCGTGGTCATCCGCACCAACCACCAGCGAAAACCACGGATCGAACTGTTCTTCAACACCCAGTTGTCCATGGACGTGGGCAAGCGTGTCGGGGTGCCGGTAATCCCGGGGATGTAGGACAGCCGTCGCGGTGTCGCGGTGTCGGACAGCCGTCACGGTGTCAGGGCCCGCGACCCCGCGACCCCGTGACCCCGCGACGGCTGTCCCTCCGTCCGCCCGATTGACCCCACCCCCGTCCCTGGTACCCATGAGCCCTTCCGGAGGGTGGGATGAAGCCGAAGGTCCTGGTGCTGCGCGCGGTGGGCACGAATTGCGATGCCGAGACCGCCTATGCCTTTGAACTGGTGGGGGGGCAGACCACGGTCCTGCACGTCAATCGCCTGCGTGAAAATCCACAGGTTTTGCGCGATCATCAGGTGCTGGCCATCCCGGGCGGCTTCAGCTACGGCGATGATGTCGCCAGTGGCCGGATCTTCGCCAATGAGTTGATGACCCGCCTGCGGGACGAGCTGCTGGGCTTTGTCGATCGTGGTGGCTTCGCCATCGGCATCTGCAACGGTTTCCAGGTATTGGTGAAGACCGGCCTGCTGCCGGACGGCGCCCGGGGCAAGGGCACCGACCAGACCGCGACCCTGACCGACAACACCAGCGGCGTGTACCGTGACTGCTGGGTGCGCTGCCAAGGCGACCCGACGGTCTGCAAATGGGTGCCCGACACCGCCGAGGTCGAGCTGCCGGTGGCCCATGCTGAGGGCCGTTTCGTCGCCCCCGCCGACACCATCGCCCGCCTGGAAGCCGCCGGCCAAGTGGCGGTGCGCTATTCGTCGGGCACCAATCCCAATGGCAGCACCGCCGACATCGCCGGCGTCTGCGATCCCACCGGCCGGGTGTTCGGGCTGATGCCCCATCCCGAGCGCTTCCTGCGTTGGGAAAACCACCCACGCTGGACGCGGGAAGAACGTCGTTCCGAAGGGGACGGCGTGCGCTTCTTCCGGACCGCTCTCAGTCATTTCATCTGAACCCCAAGGTGACCACTATGCGCTTTGCCGCCCTTGCCTCCGCCACCCTGCTCGGCGTCGCCTGCCTGGCTGCCGAGGAGCCCGTCGCTCCCGCCGCGGCCGCCCCGGCCCTGGAGCCGATGGTGGTCGACAACAAGCCCATCACCGTGACCCCCAAGAAGGAGATCCCGATCAATATCACCAGCCCCGTCGAGGTCAGCACCCGCGAGCTGTGGTACCGCAGCTTCGACGGCAAGGCCTGGGGCGCGTGGCAGAAGCACGGCATCGCCTTCGCCCGCGAAACCCCCATCGTGTGGGCCGCCCCTGAAGGTCATTGGCAGATCTTCGTGCGTCAGATCCTGACCAGCGGCTTGGCCACCCCGGTGCCCCAGGCTGATAGCAAGCCCGCCGCCGAGTTCATCATCGATCGTACCGTGCCCACCGTGGCCATCGCCTTCCCGGCGGTAAAAGAGAAGCTGCGCGGCGGCGACAAGTACACCCTGAAGTGGGAGGCCAAGGATCCTTACCTGAAGAACACCCCGATCACCGTGCTCTACAGCCGTGACGGCCAGAAGTTCGATGTCCAGGCCGAGAACCTGCCCAACAGCGGGTCCTTCGAATGGACCGTGCCCAAGGACATGACCATCACCGGCATCCTGCGCATCCAGGCCGCCGACAAGGCCGCCAACGTGGGCAGCACCGACATCAGCAGCCTGCTGATCGACTCGATCCGGCCCAAGGGCAAGGTGCTTGGCCCCGCCATCACCAAAACCCTGGAAACCGCGCTGGATCTTGAAATCGCCGACCAGGGGCCCGCCGGCCTGGCCACCGCGCGCCTGTGGGTCAGCCGCGACGACGGCACCAGCTGGACCGAAGGCCCCTGGATCCAGGACCCCAAGAAAGTCGCCTGGAAGGCCCCCGAGGACGGTCGCTACCGCCTCGCCATCGTCGCCAAGGACGCGGCCGGCAACGAATCGCCCACCCCCAAGGGCAAGGCCGATGACCAGACCACGATCGTGGTCGACACCACCGCGCCCAGCATCGCCCTGGCCAGCGCCATCGGCATCAGCGAAGCCGAGAAGCCCGGCCCGGCCGGCCGTCGCGACTTCAAACCCGGTGATCGCGTACAGGTGCAGTTCACCGCCAAGGACGCCAATGCCGCCCCCGGCACCGTGTCCGTCTTCCTGCAGACCGATCCGGCCAAGCCCTGGAGCGAGCTGGGTAAGAACCTGCCGGCCGATGCGGCCTTCCGCTTCGACATCCCCGCCATCGAGACCAAGACCGCCCGGGTCAAGGTCACCGCCGTCGACGCCGCCGGCAACCTAGGCGAGGCTGTCTCGTCAGAACTCTTCACCATCCAGACGCAGGTCGCGGATGCGGCGGTCGAGGTTCAGTTGACGCCTTGAGACAGCTG
>JBBQTJ010000359.1:0-3235 GCA_038213315.1 Planctomycetota bacterium | reverse complement strand
ACCGCCCGCATCGTCCTGTCCCGTTTCCGCAAGCCGGCCGAGTTGTCCCTGGATGAGTGGCAGGCGCGCCTGCGTCGGGACTTCGGCCGCAAGCAGCGCTTTGCCTGGGCCAATACCGGGGATCATGCGGTATTCTCGACCTTCACGGTCACCAATCGGCAGAAGGGCACCACCTACAAGGTCGCCATCCGTGGTGTCGCTCGTGGGGATAATTTCTGTGCCTGTCCGGATTTCGCCACCAATGCCCTGGGGACGTGCAAACATGTGGAATTTGTCCTGCGCAAGCTTGAGCGGCAGGTTGGCAAGCGCGCACTAAAGGCGGGTTTCACGGCAGCCTATAGCGAGGTCTTCCTGCATTACGGGGCGCGCCGCGAACTGCGGTGGCGGCCGGGCAGCGCCTGTCCCGCACGGGTGGTGGCCATGGCTGGCCGGCTGTTCGATGCGGATGGGGTCCTGCGTCCTGGCGTCGAGCAGCGCCTAACCCGCCTGTTCACGGTGGCGCGCAGCGCCGGGCATGACCTGCGGCACTATCCTGATGGCGATCAGCACCTGCAGGCCCTGCGCGAAGATGCGCTGCGCATCCAGGACCTTGCTGCGCTTTGTCCGGACGGGGCGGACAGCCCGGTGCTGACTGGTTTATTGCGCACCACCCTGGCGCCCTATCAACGGACTGGTGCGATCTTCGCCGCGCGCACTGGTCGGGTGGTGCTGGCGGACGAGATGGGCCTGGGCAAGACCGTGCAGGCCATCGCCGCCGCCGCCCTGCTGCGCCGCGTGCAGCGGGCGGCGCGCATCCTGGTGGTTTGCCCGGCCTCGCTGACGGCGCAGTGGCAGAGCGAGCTGGCCCGCTTCGCTGGCTGGGAGGCGCAGATCATCGCCGGTCCCCGCACCGCCCGCGTGGCGGCCTGGGCCGAGCCGTCGACGCTGCGCCTGGCGGCCTACGACGTGGTGGTACGTGACCAGGCGGAAGTCGCTGCCTTCGCGCCCGATCTGGTGATTGTCGATGAGGCGCAGCGCATCAAGAACTGGCGTACCCGTGCCGCCCAGGCCTTGAAGCGACTCACCGCGCCTTTGGCTTTCGTGCTGACCGGCACGCCGCTTGAAAATCGGCTTGAAGACCTGCATTCCATCGTCGAATTCATCGATCGACAGCGGCTGGGCGCGCTGTTCCGTTTTTTGCATGGCCATCAGACCACCGATCAGCACGGCAAGGTCACCGGGTATCACGACCTGCATCGCATCGCCGAGCATCTCGCGCCGATCCTGCTGCGTCGCCGCAAGGCCGAGGTGCTGACGCAGCTGCCGCCCCGGCGCGACGAGGACCGGCGGGTGAAACTGCTGCCGGCGCAGCGGGCGATCCACGAAGAACGCGCCCAGGAGGTCGCCGAGCTGGCACAGAAGTGGCGCCGTTTCGGGCACCTCAGCGAGGGCGATCAGCGGCGCCTTACCGCCGCCTTGCAGACCATGCGCATGGTCTGCGACAGCACCTATCTGGTGGATGGGCTCACCGATGCCGGCCGCAAGGTCGCTGCGGCCATGAAGGCCATCCACGAGCTGCTGGCCGGGCCCGGGGGCAAGGTGGTGGTGTTCAGTGCCTGGCTGCGTATGCACGCCTTGCTGGCCGCCCGGCTTGAACGGGCGCGCATCGGCCTGGTCCATTTCCATGGCGGAGTGCCGACGCGCGAGCGCACCGCCCTGGTGCGGCGCTTCCACGATGACCCCGCCTGCCGGGTCTTCCTGGCGGGGGATGTGGCGGCGACCGGGCTCAACCTCCAACATGCCGCCGCCGCCATCCTGAACGTCGACCTGCCCTGGAATCCCGCCGTGCTGGAGCAGCGCATCGGCCGCGTGCACCGCCTGGGCCAGGTGCATCCGGTGCGCGTCATCAATCTGGTGGCCGAGGACGCCATCGAAGAGCGCATCCATCACCTGCTGGGTACCAAGCGGGCCCTGGCGGCGGGCATCCTGGACGGCGGTCAGGACGTCGTCGACTTGGGCGGTGAGCGCATGAAGCGCTTCATGGCCGAGGTGGAAACAGTGGCGACGGGTGGCACCCCGCAACGCCCACCACCGGCGGCAAAACCTGCAACCCCACCGTCGATGAAGCCGCCGGTACAGCCACGCCGTTCAGCCAGCCCGACTCCGCAGGCCACTTTGGCCGCCACCCTGGCTGGCCTGTTGGGAACCGGATCCGCGGGTCTGACGGTCCAGCTGGCGGCCGATGGCACGGCCCAGGTCACCCTTGATGCGCGCACCCTGGCGGCCTTGCTGGGAGCCGGTCGGAGATAGCTGAAAAGCGCGGCCTTTATGGTGCTTTGATTGCCACTAGGCGAGCTGGAGCGGACCTCTAACTAGACTCGAGCCTGAGTCATTTCACCCTGTTTTCATGGGGGAGAGTGTCATCCCGATGCGTTCCGCCTGGTGGGCCAGTCGGGCGGCGAAGGCTTTCTTGGCACGTTCCGTTAGGACCGGTTCGAGTCGTTTTGGGTCGTAGGTGGTGCGGTCACGGAAGAGGGCGTAGATGATGCGGGCGAGTTTGTGGGCCGTGGCTTTGATGGCTTCGCTGCGGCCGCGGCGTCCGGCGATTTTGGCGAAGAACTGGGCGAGGACGCTCTTCTTTCCTTGGCGGCCCATGGCGGCGCTGCGCAGGATCCGGGCTGCCCGGTTGGCGGAGGTGGGGGAGGTTGCCCAGGTGCTTTCCGCCCGAGCGTTTCGGGTTGGGGCAGAGTCCCAGCCACGCGCAGAAGGCTTTGGCCGTCGGCCATGCTTTCAGGTCGAAGCCAACTTCTCCGAGCAGGCTCAAGGCGGTGTTTGGGCCGATGCCGGCGATCCCTGTCAGGTCGATCCCTGCCAGGCGGTGGGCGGCCTTCTGGGCGTCGAAATGGAAGTCGTTCTTGCCGGTGGGCGGCTTGGGAGTCAGGTCCTGGTCGTCAGGGCCTTGGGCCGGAAGTTTTTGAATCAGGTCATCCAGGTGGGTATCGCAGGCGGCGATGGCGTCATGATGGTGCCGGTAATCTGTGTGGGCCTGCCGGAGCAGGAACAGGTGCTCGGCGCGCCACGTGCCGCGCAGCGCTTTGGCGATCGTCGCCTCGTTTGACTTGCACCGGTGGTCTCACAGCTTCGCCAGGCGCGTGCAATCACGCTCGCCGCCAAGGATCGCCTCGATGATCTGCATGCCCGTCGTCCCGCCGATGTCCGATATCACATGCTGCAGCTTGATGTTCATCAACGACAG
>JBBQTJ010000358.1:0-3249 GCA_038213315.1 Planctomycetota bacterium | reverse complement strand
CCGGCCAACACGGCGGCTATGTCCGCCAGGGTGGTGCTGGCGATGGCGTCCAGCGCGTCATGGGTCAGGAAGGCCTGATGGCTGGTGATCAGCACATTGGGATAGCTGAGCAGTGACGCGAGGGCGTCGTCCTGCAAGGGACGGGCGCTCAGATCCTCGAAGAACACGCCTTCCTCTTCTTCGTACACGTCCAGGCCCGCGCCGCCGATCCGGCCTGATTTCAGACCGGTGATCAGGGCCTCGGTATGGATCAGCGCACCGCGGCTGGTGTTGATGATCAGCACGCCCGGCTTCAACGTTGCCACGGTCTCGGCGCAGATGAGGTGCCGCGTCTCGGGAACCAGGGGCGCATGCAGACTGATGACATCAGCCTCGGCCAAGGCCTGGGCCAAGGGCACGAACTCCAGGCCCAACTCTGCCGCCAGCGCTGGATCAGGTCGGGCATCCCAACCCAGCAGCCGCATGCCCAAGCCTCGGGCGATGCGCGCAAAGCACTGGCCGATGCGGCCCACGCCCAGCACTGCGCAGGTGCGGCCGTGCAGATCGATGCCCTCAAGCTGATTGAGCGTGAAGTTGCCCTCGCGCACCCGCAGATAGGCGCGGTGAATGCGGCGGTTGAGCGCCAGCAGCAAGGCGGCGGCATGCTCAGCGACCGCATACGGGCTGTATGCCGGCACCCGGCTGACGATCAGGCCGCAGCGCTTGGCCGCCTCCAGGTCCACATTGTTGAAACCGGCGCAGCGCAGCGCCACATGCCGCGTGCCACCCGCCGCAAGCCGGGCGAGCACGGCCGCATCGGCGCGATCGTTGACGAAGATCGACACGGCCGGACAGCCCACCGCCATGGCCGCCGTGTCCTCGTTCAAGCGGGTATCCAGAAAGCGCAGCGCCAGGGAGTCAGGGCAACGACTGCTGAGATGCGAACGATCGTAGGGTTTGGCATCGAAGACAGTGATGGGGGTCCGGCCGTCGTTGCTGGCCGGGCCGGCCAGCGCGGCAGATTCGGTGCGAAAACGCACGCTGAGGTGGCGCAGCAACACTGCTCCCAGGCGCGCATGACGCAGGATCAGCCGATGGATGGCCTTGCGCTCGATCAACCAGCAGGCGACCTGGCTCTTTGCCACCAAGGTGGCACTGCGCGGCTTGTCCACAAATAGGCTGGTCAGTCCGGCATAGTCCCCTGGCCGCAACTGATTGATCACCTGGGCCGGACCGTCATCGCGGCGGCGCTCGACCTGCACCTGCCCAGAGCGCACCAGGAAGAGATCCTCGGCCGGATCGCCTTCGCGGAAGATCACTGCGCCGTCGGCGAAGCGCGCGGGCCGGGCGACGGCCGCCAGATCGTCCAGCACCTCTGACCCAAGCTCGGCAAACAGATCGAAGCCTTCGAGGTTGTTCATGCCGCGCGAGGATGCGGCCCACCGGCGGTGCGCAAGGCGCGTCAGATCCGTGCGCGACAACCGGCAACGCCGCAACCGCAGGTCATGCCGCCCTGATGCTGACTTTCGCGGTAATCCACAGTCAATTCGCGTCCCGCGGCGAGCGGACCACGGCTGTAGATCTCGACCCGGCGAGCCATCACCCGCAGGTAGCAGGTGGCTTGGCAGGAATGATTGAGATGGCGGAAATGATTGCCTGCACTGCAGTCCAAGCCCCACCCGTCACCGAATTCGACCAGATGAATCACCGCCCGGGCCCGCATGGCTGCCAGGATGGCGCGCACCCGCACCACACTGCCGCTCAGCTCGCCCAGCTTCATGCGTCGGGGCACCATCGTGGCGGCGAACAGCCCGGTGCCGTGGATCGGGCTGGGCTTCGCGACAAAGGCGAGCTCGCTCATCAGGTGAAGCGGTAGAGCCGGTGGATGGCCCGATTGCGGAAGTCCTCGGGGATCGACCACTCGGTCAGATCCTCGGCTGGGCCGCACGCCTCCGCCAAACGGAAGCCACGGCTATTGGTGCTGAACCACAGAGTTCCACCCGGCACCAACAGGCGCAGTAACCTGGCGATTAATCCCGGATGATCCCGATCCACCGACCAGTCCGAGGTCATGGCATTGGAATTCGAGAAGGTCGGCGGATCGCAGATGATCACCTCCCAGCGGGCGCGCTCGGTCAGGGCCTGCTCGACCCAGCGCAACACGTCGGTCTTGACCAACTCGTGGGCCGGGTCGCCGGGATCCAGCTCATTGGCCAGCATGTTCCGCGCCGCCCATTCCAGATACGTCGTGCTGAGATCGACCGTGGTGGAGGCGCGGGCGCCGCCGGCGCGGGCGTACACGGTGAAGGAGCCGGTATACGCGAACAGGTTCAGGACGCGCTTGCCGGCCGCCTCGGCACGGACCCGCGCGCGCAGCGGACGATGATCCAGAAACAAACCGGTATCCAGGTAGTCGCTGAGATTGACGATGAACGACAAGCCGGCTTCACGCACGGTGCGGATCACGCTGCGCTGCTCCAGCCGGTGGTATTGACCGTCCCCCTCTTGCCGATCCTTCTGTCGGCGGCGGCGCTTAAGATGCACCGCATCGGGGCCGAGTTGCAGGCCTGTGCGCACTGCCTCCAGCACCGCGGCCAACCACGCGCGTTCCTGCACGTCGTCGTCATTGCGGGTCCGGTCCAGGGCCCACACCACCGCCGCGCCGTCGAACCAGTCGACAATCAGGGGCTGATCGGGGATGTCCTTTTCGTAGAGCCGCCAACAGGTGGTGTCGAGCCGCTTACCCATCTTGCGCAGATGGCGATGGCGGTTGGCCAGGCGGTTGGCGAGTTGGGCGTAGGAATCGGACGTTGGGGCAATTTCCGTCGCGGGGTCGCGGGGTCGCGGGGTCGCGGCGGCGTCAGACATTGGGCAATCCCACCACGTGGGCGAACCAGCGCAGGCCTACCGGGATCAAGTCGTCGTTGAAATCGAAACGGCAGGAATGGCAGGGTTCGATAGTGTCGCCGGGGCGGCCGGCGCCGAGCAGCACGTAGCAGGCCGGGCGCTGCTCGGCGTAGTAGCCGAAGTCTTCGGCAGCCAGCAACGGGATGTTCTCGGTCCAAGACCAGCCAGCGGGCATGATCGCGTCCAGGGCCGCAGCGGCCCGGGCCTGGGCCAGGGGATGGTTGACCGTCGCGCCATAGCAGGGCTCGACGCGGAAATCGGCGTGGGCCCCGGCGGCTGCGCAGCAGGCCTGCAACACCGCCTGCACGCGAACGGCGGCCGCGTCCCGCAGCGCGGTGGTGGCGGCCCGCACCGTTCCCACCA
>JBBQTJ010000357.1:0-3252 GCA_038213315.1 Planctomycetota bacterium | reverse complement strand
CCCTCTTGGCGGAAGGTGGTCACGTCGATGCGGCGGATGGGCTGGCCCAGCAGGGCGTGCAGGGCGTTGATCAGCAAAGTCAGGCCCACCTGTCCCACCACCGGCGCTGGCGCCAGGGCCGGGCTGATCGGCTCATAGCGGGTGAGCAGCTGCACCCCGGCAGTGTCCAGCTCGTGGCGCAGCACCGCGGCGGTGGCGTCCACCGTGCTGGCCAGGTCCAGGCCAGAAGGCGAACCGGCGCGGGCCCCGGCGGCGAAGGTCAGCAGACTGCCGGCGGCAGCGGCGGCGCGCAGCGCAGCATTGCGGATCGTGCTCAGACGGTCGGCCAGGGCGGCATCGCCCGCCGCCCGTCGGGACAACTGATCGAGCTGGCCGATGATCACGGTGTGCACGTCGTTGAATTCATGGCCGATGCCGCTGGCCAGGACGCCGACCACGGCCGAGCGTTCGCGGGCGAAGGCCTCGACCACCGTGGAACGCTGCTCGGTCAGGTCCCACGCGGCGATGGCGGTGGCCTGGGGACCGGTGGTGCCGGACAGGGGGGCAACGGTGACCAGGAAGCTGCGGTCGCGCCGGCTGCATTCGATGGTTGCGCTGGCGCCAGCGAAAGCGCGATGCACCAACTCGGCCAGCTGCCGGCCGAAGGTGCCGCCAAAGACCTGGCCGATGCTGTTGCCCGGCGCCGCCAGGGGCCCGGCGAAATCAGCCAGGCTGCGGCCTTCAGCCAGCAGCACGCGACCGGCGCCGTCGACCAGCAGGAAGGCGGCCCGGGGCAGCCCGGCCAGCATCATGCCCCGCAGGCGTTCGACGCCCTCGGTGGCGTGGCGTGCCTGATTGCGGGTCAGGGCCCGGCGCAGGGCCGGTTCCAGGCCGTCGTTCAGGCTCGCCGTGCTGGCCACCTCCACCGCGCCAGCCTTCAGCCACTCGTACTCGGCCGTCGGCCCATCCAAAACCACCACCGCCGGCCGGCCATCGCGCAAGGCCGGTTCGTTCAACAAGGCGGGCGTGATACCCGCGGCCTGGTCAGCGATCAGCAGCACCAGATCACCTATCCCCGCTTGCAGCACGGCCGGCACCAGATCGGCGAGCGTGGTGATGGGCAGTGCCACCCACCCCGGTCCATCGGCTCGACCCAAGAGGGCCAGAACGGTATCCGTCAGCCGACCTGGCGCGGCATGCACCAGGACGCGGACCAACTGCAAGGCGGGATGTGAGCCGGGCATGGTGAGGGAAGTATGGCATGGCTGCCGCAGCGATGCCAGCGCCGAGGCAGCCGGACCAGGGTCAGTGCGCCTCGCCGAAAACCTCCAGGTCTTCGCCATAGCGTCCGGTGCGGACTTGGCCGCGCAGATAGGCCGCACCTTTCTCGCCGGTGTGGGCCGTGGCCCAGGCGTGGTACAGGGCCTGCTGACGCGCGGCTGGCAGGTCGCCGGGCAGGTCGCCTTCAAGCACCTCGCGGCGCAGGCCGTAGACCGTCACCGCCACCGACACCGACAGGTTCAGGCTTTGCGGGAAGCCGGTCATGGGCAGCAGGAAGGCGCCGTCCGCGCCGGCCACCGCGGCTGCGCTGACGCCGTTGCCTTCATTGCCGAAGACCAGGCAGAGGGGCTGGGCGGCGAGCAGCGGCGCCAGGGCGTCAGGCCCAATCGACGCGCCGGTGGCCAGGTCGGTGACGTAGATGCGGAAACCCTCGGCGCGCAACGCGGCGTAGGCGGCGGCAATGTCCGGGAACACGTCCAGATCCATGTAGTGATGGCTGCCCTGGCTGACCTGACGGTTGACCTTGAAAGTGTTGCGGCCGGTCACCACCACCACTCGTTGCAGGCCGAAAGCATCGCAGGTGCGCACGATGGCGGTGGCGTTGTGCGGATCATGGCAGTCTTCGACCAGCACCACCAGGCGCGCGGTGCGCCGCACCAACACCTGGCGATAGCGCTCGGCGCGGGCCGGGGTCAGCAGCACATCCAAGGGATGCACAGGCACCGGGCTGGGCAGCGGACGCAGGCGGGACGGGGCGGGGGCGGGACCGTGCATGGCGGCAGTCAACGGTCGACCGTCGAGGGTCAACCGTCGACCGCGAGCTCGATCCGGTCGCCGACCACGCGCAGGGGCAGGGGCTGCAGGTAGTCGCCGAAGCAGGGTCCACCCAGGCAGCGACCATCGTCTGCCGCGAACACCGCGCCGTGCAGCGAGCACATCAGGCGGTCGGGCTCCACCAGGCAGTGGCCATCGCCCCAGTCCAGGGGCACGCCCACATGCGGGCAGGAGTTCACATACCCGCGCAGGCCCGCGCTCGACTGCACCAGGATGGCCTGGCGACCATCGGGCAATACGGCCATGACCTGATCGAAGTCCAAGCCGGTGCGCAGCAGAGTGGCCATGCGCCAATCCTCGGACGGCCCGCCCGGCCGCCAGTGGCACGCCGCCGGTGACAGGCAGAATGCCCGGCCGGAGACATCCCATGCTGCGTTGGTCCCTACTGCTCGTCGTCCTGGTTCTTGCTCTCACCGCCTGCGCGAAGGTTGAAGGCAGCGGCCGCAGCCAGTTGAAGCTGATGCCTGACAGTACCATGAACAGTCAGGGCGCAGCCGCCTACGCCGCGGTGAAGCAGTCCGAGAAGCCCTGCACCGATCAGGCCACCGTGGCCTGGGTCACGCGCCTGGGCCAGCGCCTGGCCGTGGCCCAACCCCAGGTCACCAGCGACCGCAAGTTCCAGTACGAGTTCACCGTGCTGGAATCCGAGTCCATCAACGCCTTCTGCCTGCCCGGCGGCAAGGTCGCGGTCTACACCGGTATCCTGCCCTACGCCGAGAACGAAGCGGGCCTGGCCGCGGTGCTGGGCCACGAGATCGCCCATGCCACCTGCGACCACGGCAATGAGCGCGTCTCGCAGAACATGATCACTGGTTTCGGTCAATCCGCCCTGGCGGTGGGCCTGCAGCAGGCCGGCTACCAGCAGGACACCAGCACCATGATCCTGGCGGCGGCCGGCGGCCTGACCCAGGTGGGCATCCTGCTGCCCTACAGCCGTTCGCACGAGCTTGAAGCCGACGCGCTCGGCCTGAAGTACATGGCCGCCGCCGGCTATGATCCCCGCGAGGCGGTGAAGTTCTGGCAGCGTTTCGCCACCCTGGGCGGCAGCGGCCCCTCGTTCATGAGCACCCATCCGAAGAGCGAAGATCGCGCGACGCAGCTGGCCAAGCTGATGCCCGAGGCTCTGATCATCTACGAGAAAGCTCCGGTGAAATACGG
>JBBQTJ010000356.1:0-3281 GCA_038213315.1 Planctomycetota bacterium | reverse complement strand
CAATGCGGACGAGTTCCATCGCCTGCTGGCCGGCGGCGGCGATCCGGCGGTGCGGCGCATGGTGGTGGCGAATGCCACCGCAGCCCTGGACCTGTGGCATGGCCGGCCGGTGCTGGCCGATGCGCATCGCCTGCGCGAGGTCGAGCATCTGCTGACCAGCGGGGCGGTGGCGGCGGTGTTTACGCGGCACCGGGATTTGGCGGCGGCGGATTGAGCGTGGGCGGGGCACGGGCACTTCCTCATCCGCGCGGTCTGGCGTGTATCTGGTGCTGCCATGAGTGACGATGAGATCGGTATCCTGTTCGTGCTTGGCTGTGCAGGTGGCGCGGCCTGGCTGGTCATCCTGATTGGCCTGTTCGCGCCGTGGCGTTGCCGGGTGCCGCTGTCAGTACGTTGGGCGGGACTGCTGGGACCGGTGGTCGCGATGGGCGGATTGGTGGTGGTGCTGACGCACTTTGCCGCGGCGGATGTGGTGAATGACGAGGCCTATATCCTGTACTATTTTGGCCTGGGCGCGGCGTGGCTGGGCCTGGCCCTGAGCCTGACTCCGCTGCTGGGGCTGTCGCTGCGCGATGATGTGGCCGAGCGCGGGAATGGTGCGGCCTTGACCACCTGGACCGGCGCGGCCATTGGCGTGGGCGCGTGCTTTGCCGGGGCCAATATCGGCGATGGACCGGGGTGGTGGTGCGTGCTGTGGGCAGCGGGGCTGGCGACGGCGGCGCTGTTCGTAATGTGGGCGATACTGTGGCGCGGCAGCGCGGTAATGGAGGCGATCTCGATCGAGCGAGACCGCGCGGCGGGTCTACGTCTGGGTGCGCTGTTGGGCGCGGCGGGCCTGATCGCTGGGCGCGGCGCGGCGGGGGATTGGAGCGGCTTTTTCCCCACCGTGGTGGAGTTCACCCAGGCGGCGTGGCCCTTGCTACCGATGCTGGTGCTCGCGCTGTTGCTGGAACGCCGCTGGCGCCCCACAGCCGAGCGGCCGGTCGGTGATCAGTGGCGGCAGGGCGTGGTGCCGGCAGGCCTGTGGATGGCGTGCGTGCTGCTGGCATGGTGGCTGGCCGGCCCGCTGCCTGTGGTGGGCGCGCGGTGATCGCGCCAGTTTTGGCAGAGCTGCCTTGGCGCGCCTGCTCCCCGCCGCCGCCGGCGGTGGCGACCCAGCTGCGCCGGCAAGCCATCTTCGCCTGCCGCAAGTGGGATCCCCAGGTCGGGGATGTGGCCACCATCAGCAGCGGCGCGCTGGTGCTGACTGCTGAAGCCTGGCACGAGCTGTCGGACCTGACCACCGCCGTAGCGGCCGAGACTCGTGCGCTCGAAGCAGCGCTGCTGCGGCGGCCAGAGCTGTGGCGCGAGCTGGGCGTGCCGCGTGCGCTGCGCCGCGCCTTGGCCACCGTGCTGCCGGGGCCGGCGGTACGCAGCTGGCGCTTTGACTGGCATTTTACCACCGCCGGATGGCGCTTGAGCGAGGTGAACGCGGATGTGCCGGGCGGCTACAACGAGGCCGGTGGCCTGGGACTATTGTGGCAGAATCACTTGCCAGGCACCCGCACCCTGGGCGATCCAGCGGCGCGGCTGGCGCGGGCATTGGCGGTGCAGGTACCGGCTGGTGCGCGGGTGGCCCTGGTGCACGCCACCGCCTACAGCGATGATCGCCAGGTGATGGAAGGCCTGGCGGCGGCTCTTGCTGAGGTCGGCCTGCACGGGCTGCCCTGCGCCCCCGACCACCTCACCTGGGATGCGGCGGGCTGCCAGCTCGCAGGTGAGGCGGTAGCTGCCTGTCTGCGTTTTACGCCCGGCGAGTGGTTGCCGGGCTTGCCACGAGAATGCGCGTGGCGGCACTTGCTGGGCCATGCCCGGGTCCTGGTAGGGAATCCCGGCAGTTGCCTGCTGGTGCAGAGCAAGCGCCTGCCCCTGCTGTGGGATCGCCTGGGTGTGCCCTGTCCGACCTGGCGGGCCCACCTGCCTGAAACGCGGGCGGTACAGGCGGTGGCCTGGCGGGGCGATCCGGACTGGATCTTGAAGCCGACCTGGGGTCGGGTGGGCGAGGGCGTGGTCATGCAGGATCGCGTGCTGGCAGCGCAAGACCGTCGCCATGTACGCTGGGCGCACTGGTGGCCGGGGCGCGCGTGGGTGGCGCAGCGACGCTTCGTCAGCGTGCCGTGGGATGGCCCGGACGGGCCCTGTCATCCTTGCCTGGGTGTGTACACGCTGGACGGCGCGGTGACTGGGGTTTTTGGCCGCACGGTGGCCCGGCCGCCGATCAATGGGCAGGCGGTGGAACTGGGCGTGCTGGCCGAGGATGCGGGTGGTTACCAAGCGAGGGGACGATGATCACGACCATTCCTGACAGCTATGACGCCTGGGCCCCGGTGGAGGGGCGCTGGTCACCGTGGGTGAAGCCGGTGCTGTTCACTTATCCGCCGACGTATGCGTCGGCAGAAATGTCGCTCATGGACGTGGGCGCGACCGTGGCCGCTGCGGGGACGCCCGATGGCATCACCGCCCTGGTGCTGGATCTGCCCTACGCCAGCGCCCTGGTGGGCGGCTTGGCGCTGGCGCCGCGCGGGTGGCGGCCGGTGCCGCTCTATAATGGGGTGTCGCACGGGCTGGTGGGGCGGCCCTTGGTGCAGACCGGAGACATCATCAACGCCCTGCATGCCGGGGGCGAGCCTTTGCGGGCCTGCGCCCTGCCGGCGGATGCGCCGCCGGTCTTCTTGCTGGACAGCTTGCGCCTGACCGGACGGCCCGCTCCGCTGGTCTTCGACAATCGCTGGGTGGTGACGCCTCAGGATCTGCCCTCGGCCGAGCGCCTCCGCCACCACGGCATCACTCGCGTGCGCTTTTTCGGCGACACGGTCTTGCCCGACTTGGGCGCGGTGCTGGGGCGCTGGCGCACGGGCGGCCTGACCCTGGAGCGGGTCAGTGATGTGGTGGTGCCGCTGGTTCTGCCCACGCTGCCCTGGTGGATCGGCACCTGGGCCGAACGCGTGGCGGTGCGGTGGGGCTTGAAGCGTTCGAGTGCGGGCGGTTTTGGGGGGCTGGTGCCGGAGCCGTCGAAGGGCGGGCATGGGTAGGGAGAGGCGGCGACGGTCGCACTAAAAAAATATTTTTGTGAGCTGAAGCTTGGCTTGCTCGGGAAGCGAGGCTTCTGATTGCCCCTTGGCTCAGCCGAGGCCGGTAGCTTCGAGCAGCGCGCGGACGCTGGGTTCGCGGCCACGGAAGGCTTTGAAGACTTCGAGCGGGTGCTGGCTGCCACCAAGGCTAAGGACGGTGTCGCGGAAGCG
>JBBQTJ010000355.1:0-3307 GCA_038213315.1 Planctomycetota bacterium | reverse complement strand
TGCGCCGGATGGCGGCGCGACACGCCATCGTCAGGCATCTGCCAGCCGTGGAGACGCTGGGATCGACCACGGTGATCTGCTCGGACAAGACGGGAACCCTGACCCGCAACGAGATGACCGTGCAGGGTCTGTGGACCGCGGGATCGACCTATCAGATGTCCGGCGTTGGCTACGAGCCGATCGGGGTGCTTAGCAGCGAAGACCGACCGCTTGCCGAGGTGCCAACTGGGGTCCAGGCCCTGATCGATGCAAGCGTGCTGTGCAACGATGCCACGCTGTCCCAGGTGGACGGGCAATGGCGCATCACCGGCGATCCGACGGAAGGGGCCATGGTCGTCGCCAGACGGAAGCTCGGCCTCGCAGAACAAGACCTGCGGAATACCCAGCCGCGCCTGGCGGTGATCCCCTTCGAGTCCGATACCAAGTTCATGGCGACCATGCATCGCGGCGCGGGCAAGACCATTGTCATCCTCAAAGGGGCCCCGGAGGTGATCATGGCCCGCTGCGCCCTGCCCGCCGAACTGGCGCAACTCGCCCAGGAGTCCCAAGAGCGTTTCGCCGCCCAGGGCATGCGCGTCCTGGCGGTCGCCAGCCGGATGGTCGAGCCCCAGTCGGGCGCGGAGACGATCGATCCTGCCTGGGTCACGTCAGACTGCGACTTCCTTGGGTTGCTCGGGATGATCGATCCGCCCCGCCAAGAGGCGATCACCGCCATCGCCACCTGTCATCGTGCCGGCATCGAGGTCACCATGATCACCGGCGACCACCACCTCACCGCGTCGGCGATCGGCCGCCAACTGGGCATCGTGGATGACGCCGGACTGGCGATGAACGGTGCGCAACTGGACAAGCTGACCGACGAGGAACTCCGGCTCGCCACCCAGCAATGCCATGTCTTCGCCCGCGTGGCGCCCGAGCACAAGCTGCGCCTGGTGTCCGCTCTGCAGGCGGATGGGCATGTGGTCGCCATGACCGGGGATGGGGTGAACGATGCTCCGGCCCTGAAGCGGGCTGATATCGGCATCGCCATGGGCATCACCGGCACGGAGGTCTCCAAAGACGCGGCGAAGATCGTCTTGGCCAACGACAACTTCGCCTCCATCGCCGCCGCCGTCGAGGAAGGGCGGCGGGTCTATGATAACTTGATCAAGGCCCTGGCCTTCATCCTTCCCACGAATCTCGGGTTGGCCCTGATCCTGGCCGGCGGGATGTTCTTCTTTCCAACTGTGGAGGTCGAGGGCCTTGGACGTGAACTGCTGCTACCGATGTCGCCGACCCAGATCCTCTGGGTCAACCTCATCGCCAGCGTAGCTCTCTCCATCCCTATCGCTTTCGAGGTGCTCGACCGCGGAGCGATGGACCGGAAGCCGCGCCGGCGCGATGCGCCGATCTTCTCGTCCTTCGTGGGTATCCGGACGGTGGCAGTGGCCATTCTCATGGCGGTGGCCGCCTGCCTGCTCTTCCTGTGGGAGTATTATCGCTCCATTGGAGCCGTCAGTGGCAGCGTTACCGGCGCGGCCCACGCCACGGCCTTGGCCGAGGCCCAGTCGATCGCCGTCACCTCCGTGATCCTGTTCCAGATCTTCTACCTGCTGCACTGCCGATCGCTCACCAACGGCTTGGGAGCCTTGGGCTGGTTCAGCAATCCCGTCATCTGGCTGGGCATCGGCCTGCTGCTGGTGCTGCAGTGCGGCTTCATCTACCTGCCGTTCATGCAGACCCTCTTCGGAACGACCGCGCTGGATGGTCAGGCCTGGGTGCGGGTGGTACTCGCTGCTGCGGTCATATTGCCGGCCATCAGCCTGGAGAAATGGCTCTGGCGACGGTCGCGCAAGGACCCGGTTGGATTATGAGCGTCTAAAACGTCTGTAGCCGAAGGTTCCATGCACGCCTCCTTACCAGAATGTCACCGCAGATGAAGCCAGACATCCCCCTCCCAATCCCGGCTCCCGCCCAGCTCTCCGAGCTTCTCGATGCCGTGGCGCGTGACTGCGTAGAACTCGGGCGTCTGTCACTCGGCGATCTCATCCACCGCCTGGATGATCGTGCTACGCTGGTGCTGCTGGCTTTGTTCTCCTTGCCGTTCATCACACCGGTTCCGACGGCGGGACTGTCCATGCCGTTCGGTGTGGCCGCAGCGATCATCGGGCTTGGCATCGCTCGTGGACGAAATCCCGCATGGCCGGACCGCTTGCTCCGCCTGCAACTGCCAGCTGGTCTGGTTGGCAGGATCGTCAGCGCGGGGTCACGCGTGTGGCGGATCGTCGATCGACTGCTGAAGCCGCGCTGGGCGTGGGTGGCACAGGCCACGCCTTGGCGTTGGCTGCATGGCTCCATCGCCATGATTTCGGGCATCCTCATGGCACTCCCGCTGCCTATTCCGTTCTCCAACGCCCTGCCGGCAATCACCCTTTTGTTGCTGGCGGCAGGCCTCTTGCAGCGCGATGGCCTTGCACTGGTCGCCGCCCAGATGTGCTTCCTGATGACAGTCACCTTCTTCTCCGTGTTGGCCTGGCTGGGCTGGGAAGGCGTCCAGCTGATGATCACCTGGATGGTCTGAGCAGGCACGAAGACTATCGGTGAAGCTGCTCCAGCAGGATGGCCTGGCTCTGTTGGCTACTACGCGAGCAGGTTCCGCAGCCGTAGACCTGGGTATCTGACGAAACCGCCATCGCAGGTCCACCACTCGGCGTCGTGCTCGATCGCCAGGGCGGCATACCAGGCGTCCATCACCCCGGCTCCCGACAGGCGGAAGTCGATGACGAACTGGCGAAATAGCGGCCAGTGGCGGATGCCGGGCTCGACCGCCTCGGCCCGACCCGCGAGGTCGAGGTGGGCGAGGAAGGCGAAGGCCTGCGCGGTCGGCATCGGTGGATTGAATACCCGCGGGTGGGTACAGATGCGGACCATGCCCGCCTTGAGGACCGCGTTCGCGCCCAGGATCTCGCCGGCGGCGACAGCCGTCTTCACCGCGTCGAGACAGACCCGGTGGTGCTCGGCAGCTTCGATCGCCGCGTTAACCAGTACGTTCACATCGCACAAAATCACGGCGTCTCCGTCAGATCCATGAGGGCGCTGGTGCGGGTGAGGTCCACCCCTGGCACCGGCCTGGCCTGGCTACAGACCGGCCAGTTGGCCACGGCCTGCTGCCGCTCCTGCCGGCGCGCGCTGACGAGGAAGCGGATGCTGTCCTCGACCACCGCCTTGAGCGAGGTGTGCTGCTCGGCCGCGATCTGCTTGGCCTCGATCAGCAAGGTATCATTGATGTCCAATGTGGTTCGCATGACATATTTATGCTGTGTTATTC
>JBBQTJ010000354.1:0-3380 GCA_038213315.1 Planctomycetota bacterium | reverse complement strand
CCGCGATCCTGGGCCATGACCAAGCTGTACGTGGACGCCGATGCCTGCCCGGTCAAAAACGAAGCCTACGCCATTGCCAAGCGATTGAAGCTCATCGTTCACGTGGTCGCCAACCAGTGGATGAACATGCCGAATGACCCGATGATCCGTCTGGAGGTCGTCGACGATGGCTTTGACGCGGCTGATCATTGGATCGTCGCGCAGGTCGGCCGGGCCGATGTGGTGGTCACCGATGATATCCTGTTGGCGGAACGCTGCATTGGGAAGGGCGCCCGCGTCATCACCAACCGTGGAGCGGTGCGCGACGCCAACAATATCGGCGAAGCCTTGGCCATGCGCGAGCTGATGCAGTGTGTGCGGGCCACGGGTGACAACTCGGGCAACCAACGCCCCCTCGACGAAGCCGATCGCCGGCGTTTCCGTCAGGAGCTGGACCGGCTACTGCAAGCTGCGCAGCGCAGCCCGCCATAGTTTCGACACCAAGCGTCGCCCCCGACCGTCAGCGCCGCACTTTGCCGCTGCCAGTGTGGGGCAGGGCGGCCAGCACGGTCCACTGCGCCGGCCGCTTGAGGGCGGTCAGACGGGCGGCGCACCAGGCGTCCAAGTCGGCAGTCAGGCGCGCGGGATCAGTGCCGGGCGCGGGCACGACCTCGGCGGCCACCACTTCGCCGCTGCGCTCGTCCGCGGTGGCGCGCACGCGGCAGGCGGCAACGGCTGGATTGGCCAACAGCACGGCTTCGACTTCCAGCGGAAACACTTTTAGGCCGGCGACATTGATCACGTCCTTCAGCCGGCCGAGTAATTGCAGCGTGCCGTCCGGCAGGCGTCGGGCCCGGTCGCCGGTGGCGAATAGGCCGTTGCGCAGCACCGCGTCCGACGGCGTCCAGGGATCGGTGTAGGCATCGAAGCGACCGGGGCCGTCCAGGGCCAGTTCGCCCTCGTCGCCGTCGCCATCCAGCAGGGCGCAGCGGAAGCCCGGGGCCGGGTGGCCCACCGCGCCGATGGCGCCGCCGTCGCCCACCAGGGGCAGGCCAAGCTCGATGATGCCCAGGGCCTGGCGCAACCGCAGGCCATGGCCGTGCTGCAGCGCGGCGGCGGTGGCGGGATCCAGCGCGGCGGTGGTGGCGATGACCTCGGTCAGGCCGGTCAACGCGCCGGGCGGCAGGGCCGCGAGCCGGCGCAGATTCCACGGCGCCGCATAGGCCAGGGTCGCGCCCTGGGCGCGGGCGATCGCAGCGGTGTCAGCAATGCGCAGGCGGGCCGCGAAAACCACCGTCGCGCCGGCGCTCAGCGCGGCGATCACCGAGGCGGCCCAGTGATAGGCCATGGGCAGCAGCCACAGCATGCGCCGGCCCGGAGCGAGCCCCAACGCATTGGCGGCGACCTCAGCGCGCAGGCCCAGGCTGCGCATCGTCAACAGCACGCCCTTGGCGGCGGCGGTGGTGCCGCTGGTGTGGCGCAAAAAAGCGCTGCGTTCTAGCGGATCGGGTGGCGAGGCGTGGCCCGTGGCCAGCACGCCCTCGGTCGACTGCACCCACGCCACCAGCGCCGAGGCCATCAGATTCGCGCGTTCGGGCGCGGTCAGCTGCACGTCGACCGGCACATGGACGGCGCCGGCGGCCAAGGTGGCCAGGGACGCGATCAGGGCGTCGCTGCCATCGTTCAGCAGGGTCGCCACGCGCTCGCCCGGCCGCACGCCAAGCTGGCGTAACCGTGTCGCGCGGTCGTCGACGCGCTGCGCCAGGTCGGCGTAGCTGAGGATCAGGGCGCCATCGATCACGGCGATGCCGGTGTGACGGCGGATGCGCGTCAGGACGTCGCTCATGACGCGGCCGCCAAGGTGCCGATGGCCGCGCCCAGGGCTAGCGCGGTACCGGTGACGCGCAGCGCAGCGGCGGCATCGCTGCTCACCGCCAGGCCGCGACCACAACACCACCAGTGCGCGGGCGCCCCGTCTGGCCGGGCCACCCGCATGGGCACGCCATGGCGCGCGCCGGTGGGCCACGTCCAGGTGATGCCAGCGGGCCCGTGGAACTCGCCCGGCCAGGCGGCCCAGCACAGGCCCCGTTCGCTGGTGGCGAAGCACTCGGCCAAGGTCGCCCCGCTGTGCCCGCCCTCATCGCGGGCCACCACCACCGCTGGCCCATCCAGGCGCGCGCCCAGGGCCGCGAGCACCTGCTGGGCGATCGACGCGGCCGGCGTGTACGGGGGCAGATCCACGGTCAATTGCCAGCGTCCCGGGCCCAGCGGTTCCAGTGCGACCGCCCCAGGCGTGAGCCCCGCCAGCCGACGCAGGGCTGCCACCCGTCCGGACGGACCGGCGGGCAGCGCCAGCGCAATCTCGGCCCGCCACGCGCCCCACTGGGCGGCGGCCCGCGTCGTCGGCCGGCCCCACGCGGCGCCGCTGGCGTCGATCAGCGGGCCATCCGGCGCCCCGGGCGCGTCCGTCTCAAGGCGCACCTCGACCCCGGCCGCAGCCGCGCCTGCAGCCAGGCCAACGGCCAGCACTTCCGGCGCGGTGGGCCACAGCCACACGCGTCCGCGGCGCTCCGGCGCACCAGTGGCCAGGCGTGGCAGCCACGCGCCAGTCAGGCTCGGCTCCAGCAGTTCTGGCGTCGCCGCGTCGATCGGCGCCAGGCCGCACAGGGTGCGATGCCCGGCGCTGACCGCGACGCCACCAAGATGCGTGGCCCGTTCGTACAGGGTCACCTGCACGCCGGTCTGGGCCGCTGCCACTGCGGCGGCCACGCCAGCGACACCGCCGCCGACCACGGTGACGCGGGTCATGGATCCAGCTCAGCAAGCAGGTCGGACAGCAGACGGGCCGCCGAGGGCCAGCCGCTGGTCGCGCCGGCGCGGCCCACGGTCAGGCACCAGCCGCGGGGATCGCGGCTGGTGAACAACGCTAAGCCGGGCCGATGCGGCAGGGTGGCGCGATGGTCGATGCCCAGCACGGTCCCACCCAGCCAGTTGGTCGGCAGGCGCATGACGCCGGAATTGGCGATCAAAGTGCTGGCGGACAGGCCGCCGTGGAAATCACCCAGCTGGGCCCGCACCAGGCGTTGGCTCAGAAACGGCGTGAAGCGCAGGGCCGCGGCCATCGCCCGATCAGCGCCGGCCGACAGCCACGCGCGCTGCGCTGCTGCTGCTGCCTTGGCTGCGCTGGCCAGCTCACCGCGGGCCCCGGCGGCCAAACCCAACAGGGCCAGGCTGTGCCGATTGGCGGCCAGCACCGCTTCGCCAGGGCGACGGTCATCCATGGCCAGGGCGTGCACCTGCAGGCGCCCGGCCGCCCCATGCCGATCAAGCACCCGCGCCCAGGCCCCCATCAGGAAGGCGGTTTCGCCGAAGCGGCCGACCATCGCCGTCTGCCGCGCCGT
>JBBQTJ010000353.1:0-3385 GCA_038213315.1 Planctomycetota bacterium | reverse complement strand
ATTTATTAGAATTTTGGCATAAGTTATTTATTTAACTGCCCTTAGACAATTCTTCTGTGAAATCGTCGCCTGTAATAGACCGCTGGGCGGGCATTTGGCTGTCCTGATGTGACGGCCCGCTGATCGGAGAGGATCCGCTAGGGCGATTGGCTCAGGAGGCTTGGTGGCGATGTGTCCCGCGAGATTCAGCATGCGCGGGGAAAAATCTGGGTACAACGCTTCGCGATCGTGGCCTGGGGATAGACCACGCACTGCATGGGATCGTCCCATGATGCTGCTTGACTGTATGATTGGTGCGTCGGCATTTCAAGGAGTGTTTTTTCTGCCTGTGTTGTGCTTTATTGCGGTGCGTTTTGCCGGGTCGTACGGGGATGACGTAGCCGCCGTTGGACATCGCTTGGTCGATGTCGTCTCGCCATCCGCTGATCAAACAGCTCCTCGCTGCCCGCCTCAAAATCCATTCGCACTTGTAGTCCAATGGCCCTTCATCGAGGGCCGGAGCACCGATGATGCTCGCTGAGGCGGGCTGCTTTTTTTGGGCCGAGTGCACCTCGGCGCTCCCAGGCGAGGGCTGGGGCATCGGTGTCACCAGCGGCGGATGGTCGAGGTGGCTCAGTGCCGGAATGGCTTGGCGTTGGGCGTCCTTGAGGCCGCTCGCGGAGATGCGTGGGCAGCCACCTTCTTGCCGCAATAGGGACCGAACCAGGCGAGTCCGTCCGCGTCGGTTGAGTCGCCATGGGTAGCCGTATCCCTTCGAGCCGGACTGGTTGGTCTGGCGCTGCTTGCCATGCAGGACTTTCAGCTCGACCTTGGTCGCTGCGATGGCCTTCTTCATGTAGGCGATCGCAGTGGGCAGCCTGTCGTGCACCATGCGCTCGGTGGGACGCAGCTTGGCGACCTCAGGGATGACGGTGGGCACCAGCGCAGCGGGCGGGCGCTGGTATCGATCTTCAAGGGCGTCGATCTCATTGCAGATGGCGCCGTCACGCATGATGCCGGGCATGCGCTTAACCACCTTGGTGGGGTTTGCGGGGCGATAGCGGGTGGTGGGCGTCCGCCCCGCCGCGCCCGGGACCAGCCCTTGCCACGCTCTGCCGTCGTCATGGACTTGCGACGATGTCACAGACCCGCCTCTTTGCCGCCGCTGTCGAAGGGGTCGACGGCTACCTTGTCCAGGTCGAAGCCAGTCGTGAGGCGCTGGAGTATAGCGCCGGCCGCACCTCGATCGTCGGCCTGCCCGATGCCGCGGTGAAGGAAAGCATCGACCGGGTCACGCCGGCCCTGGGCGCCAGTCAGTTGGATCGCGGCGGCAATGACCATGTGGTGGTGAACCTTGCCCCGGCCGACCGGCGCAAAGAGGGCCCCGCCTTCGACCTTGCCATCGCCCTGGCCCTGGCCACCACCGTGGCGGACAACCGCCTGCCCGAACCGCCCCAGGATACCCTCTTCCTTGCTGAGCTGGCCCTGGATGGCCGCTTGCGTCCGGTGCGTGGCACCTTGGCCTGTGCTTTGGCGGCGCGCGCCGCCGGCCTGACCCGGGCAGTGGTCGCCCCGGAAAACGCTGGTGAGGCCGCCGTGGTTGCCGGGCTGACCGTGCATGCGCCAGCCAACTTAGCGGAGCTTGCTACCTGGCTGCGCAGCGGCTTCCGCGACGCGGTGCCCGCCGTGCCGCCCCCGCCGCTTGACGATCCCGCCGGCCACGCCTGCCTGTCAGACGTACGCGGACAAGAGCAGGCCAAGCGCGCCTTGCTCATCGCTGCTGCCGGCGGTCACAATCTGTTGATGCTGGGCCCGCCGGGTTCTGGAAAAACCATGCTGGCCCGTCGCCTGCCCGGCTTGCTGCCTGAACCGACGCTTGAGGAATCGCTTGAAATCACCCGCGTCCAGTCGGTGTCTGGCATGCTGCCGGCGGGCGCCGGGCTGGTGCGCACCCGCCCCTTCCGCAGCCCGCATCACAATGTGTCGGGCGTCGGCCTGATCGGTGGCGGCAGCGTGCCCAAGCCCGGCGAAGTCAGCCTGGCCCACCATGGCGTGCTGTTCCTTGACGAGTTGCCCGAATTTCCCCGCACCGTGCTGGAAAACCTGCGGCAGCCCTTGGAGGACGGCCACCTCACCATCAGCCGCGCGGGCGGGCGGCTGCGCTTCCCCGCACGCTGCATGCTGGTGGCGGCGATGAACCCCTGCCCCTGCGGTTATCTCGGCCATCCCACCCGCCGCTGCACCGACAATGCCGACGCCGTGCACCGCTACCGCAGCCGCATCAGTGGCCCGCTGCTGGATCGCATCGACCTGCATCTGGAAGTGCCGGCCCAGAAGCCCGAACTGCTGCCGGCCGGTGGCAACGGCGAGACCACCGCCCAGGCCCGCGCCCGCGTGGTCGCCGCCCGGCAGCGCATGCTGACGCGTCAGGCCTGCGCCAACGCCCAGCTCGACAGCCGTGGCCTGCGCAGCCACCTGCATGCCGAGGCCGAGGCGCTGGCCCTGCTTGACCAAGCGGTGACCGAGCTGGGCCTTTCGGCCCGCGCCCACGACCGCATCCTCAAGGTCGCCCGCACCATCGCGGATCTGGACGCCCGGGAAACGGTCACGATCGAAGATGTCAGCGAGGCGATTGGTTATCGGGTCCTGGACCGGCCGGCGTAACCTCAACCCGCTTCGGAAAGACAAAGCTGGCCACCACCGTTACCGCCAGGATGCCAAAGATGATGCCCAAGGACCAACCGATGGGGAACTTACCATTGGCATCAAGCAGTTGATTGAAACCCGGAACGATCTCGCCCAGCATTTTTACCCCGACGAAGACCAGGATGAGGGCCAGGCCGTACTTCAGCAGGTGGAAGCGGTCCATCACCCCGGCAAGCAGGAAGTACATCGCCCGCAGGCCCAGAATGGCGCAGATGTTCGAGGTGAAGACCAGTAGCGGTTCGTTGGTGATGGCGAAGATCGCCGGCACGCTGTCGATCGAGAAGATGATGTCGGTGACCTCAACCAGGATCAGGACCAGCAGCAGCGGCGTGGCCATCAGCACACCACCATGGCGCACGAAGAAATTCTGCCCATGCAACTGGGGCGTGATCGGGATGAAGCGTCGCATCAGGCGCATCACGGGATTGCGCTCTGGGTCAAACTTTTGCTCACCGGCCAGCGCCATCTTGAGGCCGGTCAGGATCAGGAAGCCGCCCGCCAGCCAGACGATCCATTGGTATTGCAGCAGCACGGCCCCGGCGGCAATGAACATGGCGCGGAAGATGATCGCACCCAAGATGCCGTAGAAAAGGATGCGGTGCTGATACTGAGCCGGCACCGCGAAATAGCTGAACAACATCGCCCAGACGAAGACATTGTCGACTGCCAAGGCTTTCTCGATGAGGTAGCCCGCCAGGTA
>JBBQTJ010000352.1:0-3400 GCA_038213315.1 Planctomycetota bacterium | reverse complement strand
GAAGGCGAGCCGGGCACCTTCAAGGACCGCCTGTGCATGACCCGCGATCCGCACCTCTTGATCGAGGGCATGATCTGCACGGGCTACGCCTTGGGCGTGCGCACGGCCTACATCTATGTGCGTGGCGAGATGCTGCCGCAGATCAAGCGTCTGAACGACGCCATTCAAGAGGCCTACGCCGCCGGGTTGCTGGGCGAGAACATCGCGGGCAGCCGTTATAGCCTGGATATCTACGTCCATCGCGGTGCTGGCGCCTACATCTGCGGCGAAGAGACCGCCCTGATCAACAGCCTGGAAGGCTTCAAGGGCCAGCCGCGCCTGAAGCCGCCCTTCCCGGCGGTCAGCGGCGCCTTCGCCAGCCCGACCGTGGTCAACAATGTTGAGACGATCATGGCCGTGCCCGCCATCGTCGCTAACGGTGCCAAGTGGTACCGCCAGTGGGGCACCGAGAAGAGCCCCGGCAGCAAACTGTTCTCAATCAGCGGCGACATCGCCAAGCCCGGCGTCTACGAAGTGCCGCTGGGCATCTCGTACTCGGAATTCTTCGAATTGTGCGGCGGCTTGCAGGGCGACCTGCTGGGCTGCATCCCTGGCGGCTCGTCGGCCCCGGTGCTGAGCGCCGAAGAGACCGGCAAGGCGACCATGGACTACGAGTCCCTGGCCAGCCTCAAGTCGATGCTGGGCTCGGGCGCGGTCACGCCCTTCAACACCACCCGCGACCCGGTGATGATCCTGCAATCGATCGCGCGCTTCTATGCGCACGAAAGCTGCGGCCAGTGTACACCCTGTCGCGAAGGCACCGGTTATGCCGACCGCGTCATCGACGCCGTGGTCGCCGGCAAGGGCAAGGACGGCGATCTGGAACTGATCAAGGATCTGGCCGACCAGTACGAGTGGACGACGATCTGCGCCTTCGCCCCCGGCGCCGCCTGGCCGGTGCAAAGCTTCATTACCAAGTTCCGCTCGCATTTCGAAGGCTACTTGGCCAAAAACCCGCAGCGCACCCAGGGCCGCGACCTGGTCAGCCTCCGGCCGGGGGCTTTCTGGTGAACTTTCTGGCTACCCAGTGTCGAGTGTCGAGTGTCGAGTGTCGAGGTCAGCAGGCCTCGACCGGTTTCACCGGGAAGCGCGCGACTCGCACCTCGAAACTCGAAACTCGAAACTCGAAACTATCATGACCATCACGATCAACGTCGACGGCCGCGACGTGCAGGTCCCGCCCGGGATCCAGCTTATCGAGGCCCTGCGTCAGCACGCCAAGGTCGAAACGCCCGCGTTCTGCTATCACGAGGACCTGTCGGTGGCGGGCAACTGCCGCATCTGCCTGATCGAGGTGGAAGGCCCCCGCGGCTTCGGCCTAGCGATCAGCTGCCACCTGAAGACCGCGCCGGGCATGAAGGTGCGTACCCAGCTGGGCAGCGAAAAGGTGGCCAAGGCGCGCAAGGGCGTGATGGAGTTCCTGCTGGTCAACCACCCGCTGGATTGCCCGATTTGCGACAAAGCCGGCGAGTGCACGCTGCAAGAGCACTACATGGGCCAGGGCCGGCACGAGAGCCGCCTCGCCGATGACGTGGCCAAGAACTACAAGGGCGGTGCCGATTTCCGCTTCATCGACAGCAAGGGCGAGGACCGCGGCGGCAAGAAGATCGACCTGGGGCCGACCATCGTGCTGGACCAGGAGCGCTGCATCGTGTGCAGTCGCTGCGTGCGCTTCATGGACGAAGTGGCCAAGGATGGGCAGTTGGGCATCGCCGGTCGCGGCGACCACGCTTATATCACCACCTTCCCGGGCAAGCCGCTCAGCCACGCCTACGACCTGAACGTCACCGACATCTGCCCGGTGGGCGCCCTCACCGGCAAGCATTTCCGGTTCCAGCAGCGGGTCTGGAATCTGAAGAGCGTCGAGTCCATCGATCCCAGCGACAGCCTGGGCGCGAACCTCTTCATCGAATACAACCAGGGCCGGGTGTGGCGCCTGATGCCGCGCCGCAATGGCGCGGTCAATAAGAGCTGGATCAGCAACGACTCTCGCCTGCTCTATCAAAATCTGGCGGTGAATCGCCTGACCGATGGCCGCGTGGATGGCGTCGACGCCACTGTCGATGCGGCGGTGGATGCCGCGATCGCCCGCTTGCGTACGGCCAAGAAGGTCGCGTTGATCGCGTCCGGCCATCAGACCGTCGAGGACAACGCTGCCTTGCTGGCTCTGCGCGATGCCCTGGGCAGCAAGGCCGAGGTCTTCGGCGGCTCGTGGCTGCCGGTGGGCAAGCCAGATGGCATCGCCCGCAGCGGCGACCCGGTGGCCAATCGCGCCGGCCTGGCCCTGCTGGGCATCCCCGAGAACCTTGATGCCCTGGTCACCCGGGCGGCCGAATTCGATGTGCTGGTCAGCGTCGGCCACGACCTGGTCGCCGCCGACACGGTCAAAGCCGCGGCCCTGGCCCGCATTCCCCAGCGCGTGGTCCTGGCTGCCTGGCAGGACAGCACCGTCGCCGCCGCCACCATCGCTATCGGCATCCGCGCCTGGGCCGAGGTGCGTGGCGTGATGATCAACAGCCAGCGCCGCGCCCAGCTGCTCAATGCCTGCCCGGTGCTGCCCAGCCCCGAGCTGGAACCGGCGTGGCGCATCCTCGCGCGTCTGTCCCAGGCCGGCACCGCCTTTGGCTGGACCTCCGAGTTGAGCGCCTGGAAGGCCGCCGGGCAGTACGCTCCGGCCTTGGCCGAGATGACCTACCGCACCATTGGGCCCATGGGCCAAGTGGTCCAGGACGCGGCCGTCGCCGCGGGGGTGTGACGTGATCGACTGGCTCGCCGCCCACCTGCACATCATCGTCGCCCTGGCCCTGCCGGTGGCGATTCCGCTGATCCTGTTTCAGGTCCTGCCCCTGATGGTGCTCATCGAGCGCCGTGGTGCCGCCTACATCCAGGACCGTCCGGGTCCGAACCGCGCGGGCATCAATATCCATCCCGGCATGCTCGGCGCCCTCACCGGCAACAAGGGCGCCTTTCAGAAGATCTTCGCCTGGGCGCCTGTTGGCCTGCGCCTGCGCGCGTTCGGCATGATCTTTAACGGGGCCGACTTCGTGAAGTTGGCCTTCAAAGAGAGCTTCCTGCCGCCCTTCGTGCACAAGGGCTTCTACCTGGTCGGCCCGGCCATCCCCCTGATCATCGGCCTGCTCACGCCGGCCCTGCTGCCCTGGTTCGCACCGATCACCTACCAGGTCGCCGGTCAGGCGGGGACGGTGACCATCTTCGGGCAGTCCCTGATGGCCGAATCTGGTTTGCTGCTGTTTTTCGCCTTGGGCAGCCTGTCGGTCTACGGCGTGGTACTGGGCTCGTGGGCTTCAAATTCGAAGTATCCGATGCTGGGCGGCCTGCGCGCTTCGGCGATGATGATCAG
>JBBQTJ010000351.1:0-3405 GCA_038213315.1 Planctomycetota bacterium | reverse complement strand
CCCCCGCCGGCTCTCCTACCAGAATCCCAGCATGACCACGACCCGGCTGACCCTGACCCGACCTGACGATTGGCACCTGCATCTGCGCGATGGCGCGACCCTGGCGGCGGTGCTGCCGGATACCGCCCGGCGCTTTGCCCGCGCCATTGTGATGCCCAATCTCAAACCCCTGGTGGCGACCGTGGCCCAGGCGCAGGCCTATCGTGAGCGCATCCTGGCCGCGCTGCCGGCGGGGGTGGCCTTCGAGCCGTTGATGACCTTGTACCTCACCGAGCACACCACGCCGGACGAGATCATCCGGGCCAAGGCCAGCGGCATCGTGCACGCGGTGAAATATTATCCGGCGCATGCGACCACCAATTCCGAGCACGGCGTCTCCGACCTCACGCGCAGCTACCCGGTATTCGCGGCGATGGTGCAACAGGACCTGCCGCTGCTCATGCATGGCGAGGTGACCAGCCCTGACGTCGACATCTTCGATCGCGAAGCGGTGTTCATCGAACGCCACTTGCAGCCCCTGGTGCGCGAGTTCCCTGAGCTGCGCGTGGTGCTGGAGCATATCACCACCAGTGTCGCGGCGGACTTCGTCGGCGCGGCCTCGACACAGGTCGCGGCCACCATCACTGCGCACCACCTGCTGCTCAACCGCAATGCGCTGTTCGCGGGCGGCATCCGGCCGCATCACTATTGCCTGCCGGTGTTGAAGCGGGAGACGCACCGCCAAGCGCTGGTCGCGGCGGCGACCAACGGCAGTGCCAAATTCTTCCTGGGGACCGACAGCGCGCCGCATCCTCGGCACGCCAAGGAAGCGGCCTGCGGCTGCGCCGGCATCTATACCGCCCACGCAGCGATTGAATTATATGCCGAGGCCTTCGACGCCGTCGGCGCCCTCGACCGCCTGGAGGCCTTCGCCAGCTTCCATGGCCCGGATTTCTACCGCCTACCGCGAAACCGTGACACCATCACGTTGGAGCGCCGCGCCTGGACGGTGCCGGCCGAGGTCAGCTTTGGCGTGCACCGTGGGGTACCGCTGCGCGCGGGCGAGACGGTGGCCTGGACGCTGGTCTGATCAGGCCGACGCGGCCGCCTGCCGGGCCTGCCAAGTAGCCATGCCGCCGGACAGGGTGCGCGCATCCAGGCCGTGCTGTCGCAGGAGTCGCACGGCGTAGTAGGCCCGTTGACCGGCGGCACACAGCACGGCGAGGGGACGGTCGCTGGGCAGTTCGCGCCAGCGTTGCCGGAGCTGATGTAGTGGGATGAGGATCGCCCCGGGGACGCTGCCGGCGGCGGTCTCGGTGGGTTCGCGCACATCCAGTACAGCGCGACCATCCGTGCCCACCTCGTCCCACGAGGCCAGGGGCGCGTCGCCGCTGCGCTGGTTTTCGGCAATGAAGCCGGCCAGGTTCACCGGATCCTTAGCGGCGCCGAACTGGGGCGCATAGCACAGTTCGGCCTCGCTCAGATCGTGCACCGTGCCACCCAGCTGAATGGCCATGGCGATCACGTCGATGCGCTTTTCGGCGCCCTCTTCGCCCACCGCCTGGGCGCCCAGGACGCGGCCATCGCTGCGCCGGTAGAGGACTTTCAGATGGATGGGTTTGGCCCCAGGGTAATAGCCGACGTGGTGGCCGGGGTGCAGGTAGACCTTCTCGTAGTCGGTGACCCCAGCCCGTTGCAGCAGCTTTTCGCTGGCCCCGGTGCTGGCGATGGTCAGGCCAAAGGCGCCGCACACGCTGGTCGCCTGCACGCCGCGGAAATGAGTGCCGCGCCCGGTGATGGATTCGGCGGCGACGCGGCCTTGCCGGCTGGCGGGGCCGGCCAGGGGCAGCACCAGTTTCAAGCCGGTGACGATCTCGGTGGTCTCGACCGCATCGCCGACTGCCCAGATGTGCGGATCGCTGGTGCGCATCGCTTCGTCCACGGCGATGCCGCCACTGCGGCCCAGCGTCAAGCCGGCACTCGTGGCCAGGCCGGTCTCAGGACGGACCCCGATGGCCAGGATCACCAGGTCGGCGCGCAGCGTGGCGCCCTGCTCGGTGGTGGCGACCAGCGCACCGCCGTCATTGCGGAAGGAGGCGACCGCATCGCCCAGGCGCACGGTGACGCCGTGGGCGGTCAGGCGTGCGGTCACGGGCGCGGCCACCTCGGCATCGAGGGGCGGCATGAGCTGGGCCGACTTCTCGACGATGGTCACCGTCAGGCCGCGATGGACGAGATTCTCCGCCATTTCCAAACCGATGAAGCCGCCGCCAACGATCACCGCGGTCTTGGCTTGATGATCGGACAGCCAGGCCCGCACCCGGCGCGAGTCGGGGATGGTGCGCACCGAAAAGATGCCAGGCAGATCAATGCCCGGGATGGGCGGCGTGATCGCCATGGCCCCCGGTGACAGCACCAGGGCGTCGTAGGGGGCTTCGCTTAGCGCCCCGCTGGCCAGCTCTTTCACGGTGATCACCTGACGCTGGCGATCGATGGCGGTGACCTCGTGGCCGGTGTGCACGCCGATGTTGAAACGGTCGCGGAAGAGGTCGGCGCTGGCGACCAGCAAGGTCCGTTCGTCGGTGATCACATCGCCAACGAAGTAGGGCAGGCCGCAATTGGCGAACGAAACGTAGGGGCCGCGGTCGAAGACCGTGATCTCGGCGGTTTCATCGAGGCGGCGCAGGCGCGCCGCGCACGAGGCGCCGCCGGCGACACCGCCAACGATGAGGACGCGCTTAGCCTTGGTGGTCACTTCGCCCCGCTGGTCGCGGCCGGCACGCAGCAGCTGCCGGCGGCCGGTGTCGAGCGGTTCCAAGGCATCGCCGCGACCAGTAGGGCGAGGGGGCAGAGATTGAGCACGCCAGCCATGAACAGCCCGGCGCCGAAGAAGCCGCTCAGCCCGACCCAGTAGGGATGCACGGTGAGGGCCAGTACGACGCCGATCAGCACCCCGCCGCCGATGACGCAGCGCACTTGGCGCTCGACGCCGAAGGAGGATTTGCCGCTGCCTTCCACCGGCAGACCGGCGGCCTGCCAAGCGTTGGTGCCCCCGGCCACGTCGACCAGATCGGTGAGCCCGGCCGCCGCCAGCTGCTCGCAGGCTTTGCGGCTGCGAGTGCCGCCCTGGCAGATCACGTATAGCGGACCCGAGCGTGGCTCCTTTGCCAACGCGGTGGGATCCAAACGGTCGAGGGGCAGATTGCGCGCCCCGAGGGCATGGCCGCTGGCGAACTCCGCCGGGCTGCGCACATCGATCAGGGTGACCGGACCGGCAGCGTGCAGGTCGCGGGGTTGGATGCAGGCGATGGCCATGGGGGCGTCCTTGGTGCGGATCAGGTGGCGGCGGGAAGCAGATGAGTTTTCAGGAATTGCTCAATCGCCGGCCGCGGGCGGAAGCCGGTGAAGGCGCCGACCTGCGCGCCG
>JBBQTJ010000350.1:0-3415 GCA_038213315.1 Planctomycetota bacterium | reverse complement strand
TGACTTGCACCGGTGGTCTCACAGCTTCGCCAGGCGCGTGCAATCACGCTCGCCGCCAAGGATCGCCTCGATGATCTGCATGCCCGTCGTCCCGCCGATGTCCGATATCACATGCTGCAGCTTGATGTTCATCAACGACAGCGCCCGCGGCATCTCTTTGAGGGCGATCCCGGCCTGCTCTACACGGCTGTGGCGGAACCGCAGGTAGGTCCGCAGTTGCTGCACCTCAGGGCCAGGGACGAAGGCACCGTCCAGCAGGCCGTGGGCGTGCATCTGCCAGATCCACTGGCAATCCTGCATGTCCGTCTTGCGCCCACGCGGATTGCGGGTCTTGCGCGGATCCACCAGGCGGGCCTCCATGCCGCCCTCTTCAATGCGGGTGTACAGCTCGCGCCAATACACCCCCGTCGCCTCCATCGCCACCGTCGTAATGCCCTTCTCCTTCAGCCACCCCACGAGCTCCAACAAGTTTTCCGTGAAGGACCCGAAGCGGCGACGCAGCAAGACCCGGATCGATACAGACCCAGTGCTCGGACGCACCGATATCGATCCCGGCAGCATGGCTGTGGACCTTCGCCATGAGGTTGGTGGAAGATGTGCTGTCCGTCATGGTTTCCTCGATGGCCAGGAAAAAGAACGACACCAGAGACCCTTATGGGGGATGTGAAGAATCTGCCCTGCGGGGTCGCACCACCCGGACATCCGGACGACGCGCCACCATGCATCACGCTACCAGGTCTCCGAACCAAGCTCGACGCGGGCTTTGAGGCACCACTGCGCTTACGGTTTCGGATGTCGTCCAGGTCTGGCCACCCGCACTATCAGCGCCCCACCCGCGACGGCCAGACGGCAAAGGTTAGACCATCATCACTCAGCGATCGCCGCCGAGGAAGCTCGCCTTTCCCAGAAAATCTCGACGAACCTCGGCGGATGGCCACGAGTGGCAATCCAGCCGTTCCCTGGGAGAGGCGGGCTCCAGCTCGCCTGGCGCAATTGACCCCCTTCCCGCCCAAGATACCGTCCCCGCCCCATGACCACCCCCCCTGGCCATCTGCTGAACCACCTCAAGCAGCTCGAAGCCGAGAGCATCCACATCATCCGCGAGGTGGCGGCCGAGTTCCAGAACCCGGTGATGTTGTATTCCATCGGTAAAGACAGCGGGGTGATGCTGCACCTGGCGAAGAAGGCTTTTGCGCCGGCGCCCATCCCCTTCCCGCTGCTGCATGTGGATACCACCTGGAAATTCCAGGACATGTACCGCTTCCGCGCCGAGACGACGGCGGCCTATGGCTGCCGGCTGATCGTGCACACCAACCAGCAGGGCGTGAAGGCCGGCGTGAATCCCTTCGACTCGGGCAGCCAGGTGCACACCCGGGTGATGAAGACCGAGGCCCTGAAGGCGGCCCTGGACCTGCACGGCTTCGATGCGGCCTTCGGTGGCGCGCGCCGCGATGAAGAGAAGAGCCGCGCCAAGGAGCGTATTTTCAGCTTCCGCGACCGCTTCCACCAGTGGGATCCCAAAACGCAGCGGCCCGAGCTGTGGTCCAACTACAACACCAAGATCCGCCAGGGCGAAAGCATCCGGGTCTTTCCGCTGTCGAACTGGACCGAGCTGGATGTGTGGCTGTACACCCTGACCGAGCAGCTGCCCATCGTGCCGCTGTATCTGTCGGCGGTGCGGCCGGTGGTGCGTCGGGGCAGCAACTGGATCATGGTCGATGATGCGCGCATGCGCCTGAACCCCGGCGAAGTGCCCGAGCAGCGCAGCGTGCGCTTCCGCACCCTTGGCTGCTATCCCTTGTCGGGTGCGGTGGAGAGCACGGCGGCGACGCTGGAGGATGTCCTGGAAGAAATGCTGGTGAGCCGCACCAGCGAGCGCCAGGGCCGGGTCATCGACCACGATGAGGCCGGCAGCATGGAAGTGAAGAAGCGCGAAGGCTATTTTTGAGTTTCGAGTTTCGGGTTTCGAGTTTCGAGACCTGAGCAGAAACCATGGCTTCCGTCCCTAAGCAGCTGACCTCGAAACTCGCAACTCGAAACTCAACACTATGACCGCCATCCTCGACACCTGGATTCATCAGCATCAGCAGAAGGATCTGCTGCGCTTTCTGACCTGCGGCAGCGTGGACGACGGCAAGAGCACCCTGATCGGGCGCCTGCTTTATGACACCGACCTGGTGCCCGACGACCAGCTTGCCGCCGTGGCCAAGGACAGCGAGAAGCATGGCACCACCGGCAAGGGCGTCATCGACCTGGCCCTGTTGACCGACGGCCTGAAGGCGGAACGCGAGCAAGGCATCACCATCGATGTCGCGTACCGCTATTTCAGCACCGAAAAGCGCAAGTTCATCATCGCCGACTGCCCCGGCCACCAGCAGTACACCCGCAATATGGCCACCGGAGCCAGCAACTGCCAGCTGGCCATCATCCTGGTGGATGCCCGCTACGGCGTGCAGGAGCAGACCCGCCGCCACGCCTTCATCGTCAGCCTGCTGGGCATCCGCCATGTGGTGGTAGCGGTGAACAAAATGGATCTGGTTGGCTGGTCCGACGCCACCTTCGCACGGATCCAGGCCGATTTCGCCACCTTCGCTGCGCGCCTCAACCTGCCCGACATCCACTACGTGCCGGTGTCTGCCTTGAATGGCGACAATGTCGCCAGCCGCGGCGAGGCCTCGCCGTGGTACCAGGGCCCGACCCTGCTCGAACACCTGGAAACGGTCTCCATCGCCAATGACCGCAACTTGGCGGACTTTCGCTTTCCGGTGCAACTGGCCCTGCGGCCCAATCTCGATTTCCGCGGCTTCGCTGGCTCGGTGGCCAGCGGGGTGGTGCAGGTCGGCGACGAGATCGTCAGCCTGCCCTCGGGCCGACGCTCGCGGGTGAAGTCGATCCTGGTCAATGGCGACCCTGCCAGCAGCGCGTGCGCCCCCGAGGCCGCCGTCATCACCTTGGCCGATGAGATCGATTGCTCGCGCGGGGACATGCTGGCCCATCCCAGCAACCTGCCCACCGCCTGCACCAGCGCGGATGCCATGCTGGTGTGGATGCACGAGCGTCCCCTCGAAGCCGGCCGGCGCTATCTGGTCCGTCATGCCAGTGGCTACACCCCCGGCACCGTGGCCGCCGTGCTTGCCAGTATCGACGTGAACACCCTGGCCGAGTCCACCGGCACGCCCGTGGGCTTGAACGGCATTGCCCGGGTGCGCCTGGAGTTCACCCGGCCGCTGCTCCTCGACCCCTATGCCCGCAACCGCACGACCGGCAGCTTGGTGTTGGTGGATCGGGACGACAACGCCACGGTCGCGGCAGGGATGATCCTGCCTTTTGCGGCCACTGCTGGCGACGGTGCTGCCGACCTGCCGGCAGCGCGGCGGCGGGTTCTGGGACATGGGCCGGCGGTGATCCGCAGTGC
>JBBQTJ010000349.1:0-3418 GCA_038213315.1 Planctomycetota bacterium | reverse complement strand
GTCGACTCACAGCGCCAATTTCACCGCCGCCAAGACCAGCACCACCGCCAGCACCCGGCGCAGCACCAGGGGCGGCAGGCGGGCGGCGCCCAGCCACGAGCCGAGCAGGCCGCCCACCAGGGCGCAGCCCGCCCACAGGGGTGCCTGGGCCGGCAGGCTACCCGCCGTCAGGCCATGTCCCAGCAGGCCGGCCGCGGAATTGACCAGGATGAAGGCCGCGCTGGTGGCCGCCGTGGTGCGCGGACCGGCCCAGCCCATCAGCATGATGACCGGTGACAGGAAGATGCCGCCCCCAACGCCGATCAGGCCCGAGGTCACGCCGATCAAGGCCCCGGTGCTCAGGGCCACCGGCCAGCGCGGCGGGCGCACCGTCTCGTCCGCATCTTCGGGCCGGGTGGCCAGCCACAGCTGCCAGGCCGCATAGCCAAGCACCAGCGCCAACACCAGCTTGTAGGTGGCGACCGGCACCGTGACCATGCCGCCCACAAAAGCGCAGGGCACCGAGGCCACGGCGAAGGGCATAAACAATCGCCAACGGAACCAACCCGCCCGCGCAAAGGCGAGGGTGGCCACCGTCGCCACCACCAGGTTCAGACTAAGGGCCGTGGGTTTCAGCAGCGCTGGCGCCACGCCGCACAAGGCCATCACCGCGATGTAGCCGGATGCGCCCGCATGGCCCACCGAGCCGTACAACAAGGCGATCAGAGCGATCAGCAGGGGGAGGACGAGTTCAACGGTCATCGCGGATGATCAGAGGACCACGGCGGAATGATGCCACCGATGTCCGACAGCGGTGCACGGCGGCAGGGATGCGGTAGCTCGCAGCGTAGGTCCGGAGGCGCACTGTGCCACGACAACCGGAACTGTCCGCTGCCACAGATGACGTGCATCCGCATCCGCGGACGGTCGAAGCGTCAGGGCGCGGGTTTGGCCACGACCACCTGGGCCGAACGCACCAGCTGGTCTTTGAGGCGCCAACCCTGGCGATGGACCTGCACGATGGTGCCCTTGGGCACATCGGCCTTCACCTGCTCGGCGATGACCTCATGCACCGCCGGGTCGAAGACGCCGTCGCAGGCGATGCATTCGAGCCCGTTGCCGGTCAGGGCGCCGATGATGCCGTCACGGATCAGGGTGACGCCCTGGGCGAATTCCACGAAGGCGCTCGGCGTGGCCGCGAGCAGGGCCCGGTCGAGATTGTCGAGCTGATCGAGCATCGGCCGCATGGCCCGGGCGATGGCGCGCGAGCCGGCTTCGTCCGCTTCCTTGCGCAGTCGCTTGCGGGCGTTGTCGAATTCGGCCTGCAACCGGGCGCAGCGCTCCTTCCAATCCTGACCGTCGCGGGTAAGGGCCTCGAACTGCGCGGCGGGCAGGGTGATGGTCTCGCCAGCGTCCGGGCTCGGCGTGCCGTCGGGGGTGTCGGCGGCGGGTTGGGTATCGTCGTTCATGGGTGGGCCTGCGTCGTGGGGGTCGCGATCATTCGAACATCTTGCGGATCTTGTCGAAGAAGCCCTTTTGCTCGCCGCCTTCGTCTTCGATGCGGCCCAGCTCGTTGATCAACTCGGCCTGGCGGCTGCTAACCTTCTTGGGTACCGTCACCTGCACCACCACCAACTGGTCGCCGCGGCCGCGTTCGCCGGGGACGCCCTGGCCGCGCATGCGCAGCACCTCGCCGGGCTGGGTGCCGGCGCTGACGCGCAGCTTGGCACTGCCTTGCAGCGTGGGCACGTCGATCTCCCCGCCCAGGGCGGCCTGGGCATAGGTCACCGGCACTTTGCAGACCACGTCGTCTTCGTGACGTTCGAAGAAGGCATCCGCCTTCACCTGCACGTAGACGTACAGGTCGCCGCGCGGCGCGCCTTCGCGGCCGGGCTCGCCCTCGCCGCTGACGCGCAGGCGCGAGCCATCCTCGATACCGGCGGGGATGCGCACCTTGATGGTGACCTTTTCGGCCTTCGCGCCCTGGCCGCTGCAGTCGCCGCAGGGATTGGCGATGGTCTTGCCGCTGCCCTGGCACTGGGGGCAGGTGGTCTGCACCACAAAGAAGCCCTGGCCCTGGCGCACCTGGCCGTGACCGGCGCAGAGACGGCAGACCACCGGCTTGCTGCCCGCCTTGGCGCCCGAGCCGTTGCAGGTTTTGCAGATTTCGTTGCGTTTCAGGTCGATGGTCTTGGCCACGCCAAAGACCGCTTCGCGGAAGGTGATCTCCAGGCCCAGCTTCAAGCTCGCGCCCTGGCCCCGGGACTGGCGTCCACCTGCGCCGAAGAACTGGTCGAAAATGCCGCCCCCGCCACCACCCTGGCCGCCGAAAAGGTCGCCGAATTGGGCGAAGACGTCTTCCATGGAGTGGAAGCCGCCACCGGCGTGGCCCATGCCATCGACCCCGGCATGCCCGTGCTGGTCATAGCGGGCGCGCTTCTGCTCGTCGGAGACCACTTCGTAGGCTTCGGCCGCTTCCTTGAACTTGGCCTCGGCCTCCTTGTCCCCCGGATTGCGGTCCGGATGGAACTTCATGGCCAACTTGCGGTAGGCCTTTTTCAGGTCGTCGGCACTGGCGTTCTTCTCGACGCCCAGCACTTCATAGTAATCGCGTTTTGCCATGGGTTCCCAAAGGGCGCGTCAGGATGACGGACTCGCCCGCCATGCCAGCGGGGAATGGGCCAATGGCACTTGGTCGGAATGACATGGGGCGGGGCCCGCCCTGGTTATGGGGGATGGGGTATGGGTCGAGGGGGCGGCCACGGGCCACAGGCTATGGTGGATGGGGTATGGGGTATGGGTCGAGGGGCCTGGGAGCGCCGAGTTGCACTCGGCTTCGAGCTTCTTCTTTCCCAGCAAACGGATTCACGATTTTAACGCCTTCAAGCACCGCGCCCGCCTGAAGATCTTCCGTCCAGAGTGTGCTGGTCAAGCGGATCCCGGACTCGGGTGTCTGAAGACATAGGAGAAGGAGTGTCATCGGGGTGGTCGACTGGCCCCCTTGCCGCCTGCGGCGGGGCCTCGCGTGCCACGCGTGTCGTCATGCGTGACCCGTCATCCGCAGGGGCTCAGCTAACCACTGCTTGGGTTGGATGCAGGTCATGCTGCTGCCGTGGCCTTCCAGTAGGCCCGGCGCTTGGTGTCGGCCGCATCGAAGGTCGCTTTGCGCTGGCTGAGTTTGGCGGCGATGTGGGCTGGACCGTGCAGCGCGTCGGCCGGGGTCAGGTAGTTGATGGCGCTGTGCAAGCGGACCGTGTTGTAGGTGAGGACGTACGCGGCCACGACGGCCCGCGCCTCGTTCAGGTCGCCGAGCGCGGTGCGGCGGACGCACTCGGTCTTGATGCTCTTGTGCCACCGCTCGATCTTGCCGTTTGACTGCGGGTGGCGGACGCGGGCCTTGGAGTGGGCGCAGCCGGCGTCGCGCAGGAAGACCTTGAAC
>JBBQTJ010000348.1:0-3435 GCA_038213315.1 Planctomycetota bacterium | reverse complement strand
ACGATGCGGCGCAAGGCCTTGGTCAGGCGCTCGGCAGTCGTGGCGTCGATGGTGCCTTCGGCCACCAGCAGGTCGGCCAGCGGCTTTTTCAGCTGCTTGACCTTGTCCATGGCCACGTCGAATTGGTCCGGCGTGATCAGTCGGCCTTCAATAGCCAACTGCCCATAGCGAAAATCCTCGTCCAATTCAGTGCTGGTGCTCACGTCGGTAGGGTGCCTAGTTTGCGGATTGAAGCCAGACCCTAGGTCATGGCCGTCAGAGATACATATCGACGCGGCGCATGGCGCGATCCTCGGTCACACACACCACCGCACATCCTTTGCCAACAAGCTTTTGTGTCCAGGTGATGCAGGGGCGGCAACCCAGGCTTGCACCCTGATGATCAACTCCATCCTGCCGGCCTTGCCCCCGAGGAAGCCATGAGCGAATCCTACCTCCCCACCCACGAATGGGCCCGCCCTGCTGGCGCCCAGCTCACGGTTGGCCTGTCCGCCTTCGCCGCTGGTGAAGTCGGCGAAGTCATCCATGTCCAGCTGCCCGCTGTGGGCACGGTCCTGACCCGGGGCAAGCCATGCGCCGAGATCGAATCGGTGAAGTCGGTAAACGACTTTTACAGCCCAGTTGATGGCACGGTGACCGCGGTGAATGCCGAGCTGGCCAACCATCCGGAACTGGTGAACCAGGACCCGATGGGCAAAGGCTGGTTCCTGACCGTCACGCCCACCGGCAAGGATCCCCTGGCCGGTCTGACCCCCTCGGCGCCGTACTTGGCGTCAGTGACGAAGTAATGTGCGGGACGGCCCGGTCCCACAGCTCATGAACCGCATCGGCCTTGGCTACGACATCCACCGCCTTGAGCCAGGCACCGGCATTGTGCTGGCCGGGGTCCACGTGCCCTGCGAGTACCGTCTGGTGGCGCACAGTGACGGTGATGTAGTGCTGCACGCCTTATGCGACGCCTTGCTGGGAGCTACCGGTCAGGGCGATTTGGGCGAGCATTTCCCCGATACGGATGCCCGTCACCGCGGCCGGGATTCGACCTGGTTCGTCCAGCAGATCCTGGCCATGCCGGCCTTGAAGCCGTGGCGGATCGAGAACCTGGACGTGAACATCATCGCCCAGGCCCCCCGCCTGATGGACGCCAAGCCTGCCATGCGCGAGCGCCTCTGCGACCTGTTCCACCTGACGGTGGGCCGGGTCGGCTTAAAGGCGCGCACCAATGAAGGCATGGACGCGGTAGGTGCCAAGCTGGCGATCCAGTGCCATGCGGTGGTGCTGTTGGCAGAGCGGAAGTAATTTCGCCTGGGTTATGGTTGATGGGCTATGGGATATGGTGACAGCCGACAACCGACAGCGCGATGCCCTGGGGCCAGCAAGCACCGCCAAGGCCGCCGTCGGCAGTCACCATAGCCCATAACCAGATCATTATCTTTGAAAAATCGGCAAATACTGATTCGGAATCTGTAAAATGATCAAAGCCATGCTGGTCGCATAGGCTGGGCCGGGGCCTTCGCCTTCGGTCCAGAGACCGTCGCGGCCCTGCTTGCGGGCGATGATCGGCCAGGCTTCCTTCCAATAGCGGTCCCACTCTTCGACGTTGGGACTATGGAAGAGGGCCTGGCTGGCGTAGTACTGGCCATACCAGTAATAGTCACCCTGGCCTTTCAGATGGGCCACGACCTGTTTGTTCAGGAAGCGCAGGGCCGGGCCCAGTTGCGGATCGCTGGTCTCGTGGATGCCGGCACCGATCAGGCTCATGGCACCGGCGGCCGCGCGCGGAACGCCTTCGGGTCCGCTGGTGCCCCAGCCGCCGCCGCTGATCATGTAGTTGAAGCTGCCGTCGGGGTTGGCGCAGCGGCGCACATAGGCGATGGCTTTACGGATTGCGTTCTCGGTCGCTTTGCCGCCGATACCGACATTGTTGGCGGCACGCAGCGCCATGACCTGGCAGATGGTGACGCTGATGTCAGCGTCGTCAGGTACCGGGGAATAGCGCCAGCCGCCTTCGCGATTCTGGGCCTGATGGATCAGGTCGATGGCCGATTCCAAAGCGGCGCGCACCGGTTCGGCCGGCGCCATGCCATAGCATTCGGCCAGATACAGTGCGGCGAAGCCGTGGCTGTACATGTTGCCCATGTCGGCGCCCAAGTAGCCAGACACCCGATCACGCTTGGCCAGGACGGCGCGCAGCGCGCGCTGGCTGGCCTCGTGATAGCGGCCCCGGGTTGGCGTGTGCCCACCCGACAGCAGCGCCATGCCCGCCAGAGCGGTGATGCCTGCCCCTTCGCCAAACGACCCATCCGCTTGCTGCATCTTCACCAGGGCGGCCAGTCCGCGATCGACCACTTGGTCAGGGGTGATGGCGACGGCGACGACAGCCTCGCCAGCGTGCAGCGTGGGCGCTTCGCCGAGCAGCAGGGTCATGACGCACAGCACGGTGACGACGGCGCGGCGGCTGACCGCCGCGGCGGATCGTTCCATCAAGACACGGGGAAATCCCCAATGGCCCTCGGTTAAGAGCTGGAGCACCGGGGAAGCCCACTGAGGCGGGCTGCATTTTCCGTACCGAGTGCAATTCGGCGCTCCCAGGCGGCCCTTAACCGAGGGCCATTGGGGAAATCCGCTCATTTGCCTTCCGATAACAGTTCGAGGTAGCGTTGGTACAATTGGATCGCCCGTGGTGAGGTGAGTTCCTGACGAGCCTGACGCAGTTGCTCACGCTGCTCAGGCGGAAGACCCAGCAGCGAGTCGTCGCGGTTGTCAGGACGCACCACCACGCCACCGCCGCCCGCCCCTTGCTTGGGACCGGCTTGCTGGCCGCCACCCGCAGCAGCACCACCGCCAGGACTTGGCTGGCCGGCGGGTGGCGGACTGCCTCCTTGGGGTTGCTGGTCGGGCTTGGGCTTTTTGTCGTCCTGATCACCACTGCCGCCGCCACCCTGTCGAGGCAGTTCGGCGAGCAGGCGTCGAATCGCATCGCCAGCCACTTCTTGCTCATGACGGGTGTCCAGGCCCCGGTCGTCGCGAGACAGCAGCTCTGTGGCCACCGCCATGGCGCGCTGGCTGCGCGACAGCAACAGGTGCGGCCGGGTGCCTGGACGCAGGCGCTGGGTCAGGCCGGTCGCGAGATCGCGTAAGGCGCCTTGCTGCACCGCCAAGCCGACCGGGCGATTGGCGGCAGTCAGGGCGGCAAGTTCGTCCTGTAGGCCGGCCAGCAGGGCCAGTTCGGCTTCGACCGGGAAGACCACTTGGCTGTCTTGACCACCGCCGCCGCCCCCGCCGCCCTTTTCGGGCTCCTTGTCGGGGGTGCCTTGCTGCTCGGCCATCTCCAAAAGACGGGTCAGCTCAGCCAGGGCGATCTTCGCCAAACGCATGCCGGCGGTCCCCAAGGCGGGCCGCGCCAGATGCGCTTCGGTGCGCGCCATCGCCGCCTCG
>JBBQTJ010000347.1:0-3445 GCA_038213315.1 Planctomycetota bacterium | reverse complement strand
GTGGGCGAAGCTCGTGTCGCTGCTGACCAGCACCGCCCCGTGGGCCATGGCCAGAGCGGCGAGGTGCAGATCGTAGACCGCATTGCCCTGGGCATGACGTCGGCGGCAGAGGGTGGCGAAGGTTTCCCATACCGCGGGAGTATCGGGCAGACTGCGGAAATCGGGGCGATTGCGCCAGGCGCTGACGGTGGCCAGGGCCAGTTCGAGGGGGGTGGGCGCGGTGAAGATTTTGGGATGGGTGACCAAGCGCAGAAAGCCGTTCCAGATGTGTGCGCAGCCGGCGAAGCCCTCCCGCCCCGGCCCGTCGAGAACGGCGCGGCAACGGTCGTGCATGGGATGATCGCCGCGGTGGGCGGCCACCAGGATATTCACGTCGGGCAGCAGGATCACGGCGCGAGGCCGGGATTCGGCTCGTCGTCAAGCCGTGCGCTCCAAGCCCGCAGGGCCGCGTCATCCGGGCCACTGCCATAGATGATGGTCGGTTCGCTGACGCGGTCAGCAGTGTTCAGCGCCAGGCCACGGCGCAGGGCTTCATTCAGCACCGCGCCCAGACTGCAGTGCCGGCGATGGGCCCGAGCCTTGAGCTCGTGCAGCAGGTCGTCGTCAACGGGGAGAGTGGTCCGCATATACACTATCATCATGATTCGCATCATGATGTCTAGCGAATGGAGACAGTTCCATCAAGCACTTATGGCATCGAATTCCCGGGTTAGGATTCTGGACATGATGTGCTTCCATGGGTAGGAGGGGCGGAGACGCTAAATAATTGACCATCGACGCGCAGCAACCCGTAGCGCGTGGCTTCCATTCTCCTTGCTGCGCAGGCGGTGGCTGCAATAGCCTCGCTAGCTGTGTCCGCCACAGGCAAACCACCCGGGTCGGCCCACACGTACGACATGGACGGCGCCAGAGAATCCATCATGCCCAACGACATCCGCCTGATCTTGAGCGACCTGCGCACCGCGTTGGACAGCATGCGTGATGCCGAGCTTTGTCTGACCAACGTGTCCCACTGGTCGATTGGCGAGCACATCGAGCACCTGGGCAAGGTCAGCACCATGATCTTCTGCCATGTCAGCAGCCCGACCCCCCTGCCGTCCGTCGCCGGCGGTATCACCCTGGTCGGACGCGTGGCCTTGGCCCTGGGCTGGATCCCCCGCGGCAAAGGCAAAGCACCGGCAGCGACCGTCCCGGTGCGGGCCGATCCCGCGACCGTGAGCCGCGCGCTCGTGGACCTCATCCATCACCTTGAAGCCACCGAGCTGAGCCCCGCACTCGCCATCGATGACCGCAAACTCCACCCCGTTTTCGGCGCCCTGACCCGACGGCAGTGGCTGCGCTTCATGGCCGTGCACCAGCGTCACCACCTGAAAATCGTCAGGGATATCCGGCGGAGCGCCCCGCACTGAGTTCGGCCTGTGGGCAGGCTCGACCTGCAATCCCCGTCGCCCGTCGCCGATAGGGACCTACGCTAACTCAGTGATCAAATCTGCCGATTCCAGTACCCGTTCCCCAGCGGTCTTGGTCACGCTGTACCCCTTGTTGACCAGGATGGTGCCGTCGTCGGCAAAGGCGTAGCCGATCACATGGGCGGCGAGCTCCACATCCTGGACTGCGGTGCCTGGCCCCCTATTTGGTGTCGTCGCCGTCCCAGCGTCTTCACCCGCTCCCCTGGTTGACTAGGCGGCAGGAGCGCCAAACGGCTCTCGGCCTGTGAGCACTTGTCCTGACCAATGCCACTAGAACGACGAAGGTGCGTCTGACCATGGCACCCTGGCACGCCCACCGACTGCCCCATGCTCCGCGCATGGATCCCGGCCTGGCCGTCACTTTTCTGGGCTGTCGACCATGCGCCTCCTGCTGACCCTGGCCTGTGCGCTGGCGCTGGCCCTGCTGCTGCTCGCCGCCGAGGCCCCACCGCCGACGTCGGCCGTTGCCCTCAGCGTGGATCCGGCCTATCGACGCGTCGAGCTGCCGGCTGACGGGGTCACCACTGCGGTGGTGACGGTGCGCTCCGACCGGGCGGCAATGTTGCTGGCGGGGACCAGCGAATGCCCCTGTGTTTCCTTGGCCACGGCCATGCCCCTGGCCCTGCCCGCGGGCCAGGCGGTGCCGGTGACCCTGCGCGTGTCGGGCCTGCTGACCGGGGTGAAGACCGTGGCCCTGCGCACCACTGTCGGTGTGATCGAGGTGCGCGTCCAGGTGGTCAGCCAGGGCCGGGGCGACGGCGCGTCGGTGTGGGCCGAATTGCTGCGTGAGGCCCAGGCCAACGGCTGGAGCGTCACCGTCCTGGTCCATGACCTGCGCGGCGCGGTGCGCAATTGCGGGTGCAGCGGCGGCTCCCTGGGCGGTATCGACCTGCTGGCGGGACTGGGCGGGGCAGTGCGCCGCGCCCCCGCCGGGCCGCTGGTGCGCCTAGTGCTCAGTGGCGACGTGGACGCACAGCGCGACGGCGTCGGCGCCGCACTCGCGACTTATGGCTGGGAAGTCCGCCCCGCCGATGTGGTGGAGCGGGCCCAGGCGACGGACATCGCGACCGTCGGCGCCGGGGTGATCGTCGTCACCCCGGACCTGACCGGCCCCGAGCACGCCCGCTTGGTGCGTGCCCCGCCGGCCCAGGGCTTGGCCGCAGTGGTACTGCTGCGCGACAGCAACGGCGCGATGCGGCAGCGCCACCTCCTGCCCATCGATCGAACCCTGCCGCAGGACGTAGCGATTCTCGCTCGCTTTCCCGACCGCCTGACCGGGACGCTGATCGTGGATGCCCCCGTCGATGCCGCTTGCGCCACCTGTCACCCCGCCGCTCAGGCCGTGTGGGCCGCCAGCCGTCACGCCCACGCCCTGGACAGCTTGCCCATCGCCGACCGGACCGATGGCTGCATTGGCTGCCACGCCACTGACGCCGCGTCCGCGTTGCCACCCCGCTGGATAGGGGGCGTCGGCTGTACCACCTGCCACCAGGGCACGGCAGCCCACCTCGCCACGAGCGGCGCCACCCGCACGACGGGCACGGTGGCGTGCAGTCAATGCCACGACGCCAAGCATCATCCGGCGTTTGATCGGGCAGCGGGGTGGGCGGTGGTCGGGCACGGCAAGGACCTGCCATGACCAGCGGCGTCATCCAGCCTTTCCAAACGCGCGGCCAAAGGCGTTCTTGTACAATCACGATGACTGGCCGGCACTGTTGTGGCCCAACCCAGGCCGAAACTCTGCCAAGCCTCCACCAGCGCACGCCCGCCGACCTCATCCAATGTTTCTGTCGAAGGTGGATTCTGGTCGTCATCGGACATATCGACTCCAGACAGAAGCCGACTTCCTTGACGTCACGCCGCCGCCGGCCGCGCCCGTGTCCCGCCCAGGAACGCACTGCACCGTGAGCGCACCCAGTCGACGCCGCGGCGGGTTGCTTCCTGCGCCCGCGAGGCGGCGCTGCCGATGCAGCCAC
>JBBQTJ010000346.1:0-3451 GCA_038213315.1 Planctomycetota bacterium | reverse complement strand
ACTCGCGCGCCGACGTGTGCCTCGCGCCGGCGCCGGCATCCACGGCGTACACCAACACGTTGGTGTCAACGAAGACCGGTGCGGTCATGCAACTCCTCGCGTGACGGGCGAGGACGAGATTGAAGAACTGGTGCGGAGATTGACGTTCTAACAACCGTCGCGGGGTCGCGGGGTCAGACAGGGACAGCCGTCGCGGGGTAGCGGGGTCAGACTGCCGGTCCGGGGTCGACAGCCGACAGCATCGCGTCGACCCGGTGTCGTCGACCCCGCGACCCCGCGACAGTGGCCTTGGTCACTGCCGTCCTCGCCCCCTTGCCATCCCCATCATGCGCCGTACCGTCCGGCCCCCATTTTCGACAGCGAGGACTCATGCCCACCGCCGCCATCCCCCGTGCCGCCCAGATCCTGGTCGGCGCCGAGCGCCCCAGCCTGGCCCAGATCCGTGGCCTCCGCCGCACCGCCGCCCAGGATGTCGAGGAACGGGCCCGCCTGACCGCCCTGGCCCAGGACGGCATCCCCGGCGTGAAGGACAAGACCCGACTGGGCGCCTTGAATTTCGCTGTGGGTCGCTTCAGCGACGCCGAAGAATTGCTGGATGGCGGCGACGCCTGGGCCCAGGCCGTGCTGGGTCTGGTCTATGCCGAGCTGGGCGAATTCGCTGACGCGGCCAAGTACCTCCAGGGCGCCATCAAGGGTCTGCCTGAGGCGCGCATCGAACTGTGCCGCTGCCACCTGGATGCCAGCGCTTGGGACGATGCCGATAAGGTCCTGGGCCAGGTGCCCGAGGGCGCCGAGCATGATTTCATGCATGGCCGCCTGCTGGAAGGCCGCAACAACGTCGAAGGCGCGATCAAGAGCTTCGAAGCCGCCCTGGAATCTGAGCCCACCCACGTAGAAGCCGCCTTCAAGCTGGGCGTGTTGCTTGATCGCATCGGTGACGACGACCTAGCGGCCGAGCAGTACCTGGTGTGTGCCGATGCCACCCCGCCCTTCCTGCCCGGCGTCATCAACCTCGGGATCCTGTACGAAGAGCGTGGTGAGGCCAATGCGGCCATTGACTGCCTGCGTCAGGTGCTGGCCTACAATCCCCGCGACCGTCGTGCCCTGACCCTGCTGCGCGACGCGCGCAGCTCGCGCCAGATGTACTACGACGAGAAGGAAGAGCGGGAGCGTGAGCGCATGGAGAAGATCATGCGCACCAGCGTCAACGACTTCGAGCTATCGGTGCGCAGCCGCAACTGCTTGGCGAAAATGAACATCTTCACCCTCGGCGACCTGCTGCGCATCACCGAAGCCGAGATGCTTTCGTACAAGAACTTCGGCGAGACCTCGCTGAAGGAAGTGAAAGAGATGCTCGCGGCCCGCAACCTGCGCCTCGGCATGTACCGCGAGGGCGAAGATCGCGGCATGAGCAAGGCCGACCAGAAGGTGTTGGGCGAATCCATCGACCGCCTCGAACTGACCCCCAAGGTCAATCAGGTGCTCGAAGGCCTCGGCGTCTCGCGCATCGGCGACCTGGCCCAGTTCACCGATCTCGATCTCTACCGCGCCATCGGCTCGGGCCAAAGCGTGGTGCAGGAGCTGGCCACCGCGCTGGGCGCCTACGGGGCGGGTCTGCGCAAGCCTGAGATCAAGGCTTGAAGAGTTTCGAGTTTTGAGGTTTGCACACAGCCCAGGCACCGATGGTGCCTGGGCTGTGTGTTGTTCGGCGACATCTGAACGCCTGAGCTCAGGCGGTGCGGCGCATTCCCGGCCCATCGTCGTCGTCGGCGGGTTCGTTGGGGACGTCGCTTTCGCCGGATTCGACCACGCCGCGGCCGCGTTTGACGTGCAGGTGGTACTCCACCAGCTTGCGGTCAAGGGTGACGCGGTTGATGCCAAGCACCTTGGCGGCGCGCAGTTTCACGCCTTTTTCCCGGTTCAGGGCGTGGACGATCAGCAGGCGCTCCACCAGCTGAAAGGCCTGATGCACGTCGGGTCCATGACGGTCGGCCCAGCGGCCCAGGCTGGCGCCCAGCTCCTCGACGGGGTCCAGCGGCGCGGCCACGGGCGCTTGGTGATCCTGGTGCCAGGCGCGGATGGTGGGCGGGATCAGTTCTTCCAGGAAGGTGTCGCCGGGGGCCAGGACCACGGCTTTCTGCACGCAGTTCTCAAGCTCGCGGATATTGCCGGGCCAGGGATAGGCGGCCAAGACCTCCTGCACCTGGCGGGAGATGTTCTCGACGTTCTTGTAATTCTCGCGGTTGTACTTCTGCAGGAAATGGTTCACCAGCAGCGGGATATCCTCGCGGCGGTCGCGCAGCGGCGGGACCTGCAAGGTGACGACATTCAGCCGATAAAAAAGGTCTTCGCGGAAGCGCCCGGCCTTGACCTCAGCGGCCAAATCCCGGTGGGTGGCGGCGACGATGCGCACATCCACCGGGATCGAACGATGATCGCCAACCCGGGTGATGGTGCGCTCCTGCAGGACGCGCAGCAGGCGGACCTGGGTGTCCTGGCTCAGTTCGCCCACCTCGTCAAGAAACAGCGTGCCGCCGCTGGCGACTTCGAAGAGGCCTTTGCGCTCGCGCTCGGCCCCGGTGAACGAGCCCTTCATGTGGCCGAACAGTTCGCTTTCCAACAGCGTAGGCGTGAGGGCCCCCGCGTTGATCGAGACCAGCGGCTTGTGGGCCCGGTGCGAGTGGGTGTGGACGAGTTTGGCGAGCAGCTCCTTGCCGGTGCCGGTTTCGCCCTGGATCAGCACGGTCGCGCTGCTGGCGGCGGCCCGCACGCCCGATTGGATCAACGAATTCATCACCCCACTATTCGTATGGATGTCGTGGCTGCGAACCTGGACGGCCAGGCTGCCTTTCAGAATCTGGTTCTCTTCGCTCAGTTCGCTGACCTCAAGCTGCACGCGCAAGCGGTCCATGCAGTAGCGCGACAAAGCATCGACCAGAAAGGCGGCGGCATCCTCGGAATCCCGGTGGCTGACCATCAGCACCGCGATGGGCACATTGCCGTCCCGCACCTGACGGGCGACCACGGGCAGGGCATCGGTGGCGATGGGGGCCGTGGCTGAAGTAGCCATGGCGGCGATCTCTTCCGCCTCGGTCGGCGGCTCACCGACGATGAAGGTGCCGGACGGCGTCAGGTGGCCGGGCCGGCAATGCAGCCAGATGCCGCCAATGGTCTTCCAGCCTTGAACTTCAAGCCATAGCCGATCCAGGATCAGTTTCGGCCCGGCGGTGGGATCCAGCAAGTGGAGGACAGTGCCGATACGGGTGGGCCAGGTGTGCATGTACAGCGGCTATGCACATTCCTGGCCATCCCGATTCTGCTGCGCCATGCAGCATAATGCCCCAACAAGAGTCGTTTCCATGGCTCGGGGCTGCATGAAAAACGAGCGCTCGCATGATTGCTGCACGGCGCAGCTCAGGGGATTCCTGAGGCCTGGCAGACAGGTCCGGGC
>JBBQTJ010000345.1:0-3456 GCA_038213315.1 Planctomycetota bacterium | reverse complement strand
TGGCTCGACGCTACCTGGAAGGCCACCAACAAGGGCTGGGAGAAACTGGATCCCTACAAAGACGTCAGCCGCTTCCCCTACACCTGGACCACCGGCACCGACCAGGTCGACATCTCGGACGGCCCGGCCGACAACAAGGATCTGGCCAGCGCTGGCGGCACCTGCGCCGTGTTCCTGGGCCACAAGCAGGGCGATGTGCTGCTCGAAACCTTGGTGAACTACGTGCTCAAGAATCAGGTGCCCAAGCAGTACCCGACCAACACGTACTACATGTACTACAATACCATGGCCTGTTTCCAGGTCGGTGGCGACAAATGGAAGACCTGGAACGCTGCGGTGCGCGACCTGCTGGTGAACGCCCAGCGCAAAGAACCGGGCTGCTTCCGCGGCAGCTGGGACGTGGGCGCCCAGGGCTTCCATGGCGCCGACACCGGCCGCACCCTGGTCACCGCTTACAGCACCCTGTGTCTGGAAGTCTACTACCGCAACGCCCGGGTGGCAGAGGCCGGTGCGGCGCACTGACGGAGGGTACGCGCCGAATGGCCCTCGGTTAAGGGCCGTCTAGGAGCGCCAAGTTGCACTCGGCCCGGAAAAGCAGCCCGCCTGAGCGGGTTTTCCCGGTGTTCCGGCCCTTAACCGAGGGCCATTGGGAGCGGGCCGGGGGCATGGGATGTGGTGGCTGATGCCGCCCGCCCATGCTTTTCTTTTGCTACGCGAGAGCCATGTCGCGCTGCTCAACCACGTCGCCGACGCCGGCAGCCTGCACCAGCGACCAGTCGCCGTCATGCCATTCAAGGGCCGAGCAGTTCTCGACCCAGTCGCCGCAGTTGAGGTAGGTGACGCGTTGCTCGCCGACATCGACTTCGCGCAGGTTGGGCAGGTGGATGTGGCCGGTCACCACCGCTGCGCAGCCCCGGGCGGCGGCGGCCTGGGCGCAGGCGTCCTCGTAGGCGCGGATGTGGCGGGCGACGCCGGGCAGCCGGCTCTTGAACCAGGCGACGCTGGCGGTGGGGCCCAGCCCCAGGCGCCGGCGGGTGGCGTTGAGCGGCACGTCGGCCATGGCTAGGCCGTCAAAGGCCAGGCCGCCCAGCCGCGACATCCAGCGCGGCGTGGGCACCGAATGTTCGAGCAGATCGCCATGGCAGAACCAGGTGCGCTTGCCGCCCAACTCCAGTTCGTACTCGTCGCAAAGCAGCAGATTTCCGGCCTCCATCGGTGAATAGCGGCGCAGCATGTCATCGTGATTGCCGGTGATATAGATGATCTGCGTGCCGGCCGCCAGCATCGCGCCCAATTCTTGCAGGATCGCGGTGTGCTGCTCGGGCCAGCCCGAGGTGCTGAACATCCAGCCATCGATGATGTCGCCCACCAGCAGCAGCCGGCGTGGCGCGATCGCCTGGAGGTAGACCAGCAGGTCCGCAGCGCGGCAGGCGCGGGTGCCCAGATGCACATCCGAGATCGCCACCAGATCCACCTTCCGTCGATCCTCCCGTCCGGCGGAAGCTGCGTCGGGCGGGGGGGTCGCGAAGCGGATCATAGGGTCGCTTTCAGGTACCGGGGATGAGCTGGGTCGCGCGTACGACCCACAGCGAGAAGGAGGCGGCCCCCGCGCCGATCGCGGCGCCGGCGAGCACGTCGCTGGGATAGTGCAGGCCCAGGATCGGCCGCGAGGCGGCGACCAGCAGGGCATAGGGCACCAGAACCGGGGCATAGCCCGGAAAGATGCCGCAGATGATCACCGTGAACGCCACCGCGTGCAGGGTGTGGCCAGAGGGGAAGCTATAGGGATCTAGGGGTTCTTCGGTCACCGCCAGGCTGGCGAAGACCTCAAAGGGCCGGGGCCGACGGGTGCTGCGCTTGAGCCACTTGTAGAGCGCCGTGCAGGCGACGCCGTTGACCGCCAGCAGGGTGGTGACCGCTAGGCCCGCCTGACCGTGCACCAGCGGCAGCAGCACCATCATGCCGTACCACACCCAGCCATCGCCCAGGCGGCTGACCGCGCCGAAGAAAAAGCTGCTGAGCCAATTGCGATTGAGCGCATTGACCCGCAGGCAGGCCGAATCATCCCAGGCAGACAGCCGCGCGAATCGGCTCATGGCGTGGTCCTAAGTGGCCTGCGTGTGGTACTCGCATCCCCGGGGCGACCGTCGCCCCGTCGCAAGGAGTCGAGTCCGGATCCCCTGATCCGTGGGTGCAGTATAGGCGCCATGGATGAAGAGATGATGTGGTGACGATGAACATTTGCGGGGCATCCGATCTGGACGGCGCACCATTTCCGATGGTAGACTACCTCCCAGTTCCCCGGAATGCCTTCCCGAGACCACCATCATGCCCCATCGCTTCATGCCCGCGGCACCATCATGGCTGGCATGGGCCGGCATAACCTGGCCGCTTGCCCCGTTGCGCCTCCGACCGGCTGATGGCTCCTTTTCCAGCTGCCCCAGACGCACCCATGCTGCCAATAACCCTTGGTTAAGGGCCGGAACACTGGGGAAGCCCGCTGAGGCGGGCTGTTTTTTCCGTGCCGAGTGCAACTCGGCGCTCCCAGGCGGCCCTTATCCGAGGGCCATTGCCCATGCTGCCTGACCGCCCGCTGCGCATCCTGCTGCTGGAAGACGACCCCGATGATGCCGCCATGGTCGAGCGCGCCCTGGCGAAAGGCCGCCTGCAGCTCGATCTGCACCGCATCAGCGACCTGGCCGCCTTGGAACGCGCCTTGCAGGCCGGGGGCTGGGACTTGGTCATTTCCGATTTCTGCCTGCCCGACTGCGATGGCACCGAGGCCCTGGCCCGGGTCCGGGCAGCCGACGCCGATCTGCCTTTCCTGCTGGTCTCGGGCACGGTGGGCGAGGAACTGGCGGCAGCCGCGATGCGCGGTGGCGCCCAGGACTATCTTCTGAAGGACAATCTGTCGCGGCTGGCCCTGGCAGTGGAACGCGAGGTCGGCGAGTACGGCATGCGCTTGCGCCGACGCCGTCTGGAAGGTGCCCTGCGGGCCGTGCTGCGCGGCACCGCCGCCCATACGGGCGAGGGTTTCCTGCGCTCTCTGGTCGAGCAGGTCGCCCGGGGCTTGGGCACGCGCAACGCGGTGATCGCCACCTATCCTGACCTTGCCACCGGCAACCTCAGCACCATCGCCTGGTGGGTGGATGGCGGCATCGCCGGCAATATCAGCATCCCCGCCACCGGCAGCGTCTTCAACGAACTGCGCCACCGGCACACCCTGCTGGTCCGCGAGCGTCTGGCCGAACGTTTCCCCGCGTCCGTCCATGGCCCCACCGCCGGCATGGTATCGTTTTTCGGCATGGCCCTGACTGCCGCCGATGGGCACAGCCTGGGCCTGCTGGCGGTGCTTGATGACCGGCCCCTAGGCGATGACGCCTTGGACCAGGACGTGTTGGCCATCTTCGCCGCCCGCGCCGGCGCCGAGCTGGAACGGCTGCAGGCCGAGGCCGC
>JBBQTJ010000344.1:0-3501 GCA_038213315.1 Planctomycetota bacterium | reverse complement strand
CTTCGATAGAGGCCACCGAATCGGTCGGGCCAGGCGCTACGGATAACGGGGGAACAGCTGATACTGCACTCTTCATGAGATGAGCCTACCTTCAGTAATTGCAGAGAGGTAGTTGTCTCAGGTCACATTGGCACGGGGGGCATGGCCGGGCGTGGCGGCCCGGGTGTGCAGCGGTTGAAAATCGAGATTGAAGCGTCTAGCCTGTCTGCATGGAAGCGCTTCACGTGCGTCGTGAAATGGAGAGACGCCTCATGTCCGTCGCCGTCGAACGAAGCTATCCCCGACCGCTGCATCCGCTGCACGCAGTAGCGCTTGCCGGGACCATCCCGCTGTTTGGCGGTGCGCTTTTGGCTGATGTCGCCTATGCGTACAGCTACCAGATCCAGTGGACCAACTTCGCGTCGTGGCTGAACGCCGGTGGCTTGGTCTTCGGCGGCCTCGTGCTGGTCTGGGCGTCGGTTGCGCTGCTTCGGGGCGAACGTCACCGATGGCGGCCGGTGGTGTACGCGCTGGTGCTGTTGGCGCTGTGCATAGCTGGCTTTCTGAATTCGCTGGTGCATGCGCGCGACGCATGGGGCGCCATGCCGTTGGGGCTGGTGCTGTCGGCGGTCTGCACGGTCTTGGCCTGCGTGGCGACGTGGATTGGCCTTGCCGGCCGCCGGGAGCTGCAGCGATGACCCGTTCAGTGAAGTGGTCCGTACTCGCGCTGTCTGCGCTGCTCGTCGCCTGCGGCAGCGAAGCGCCGCCGCAGCAGTTCGGCGCCGACCCTGCAATTCCCGAACCGCAGCGCCGACTGGTGCCGGAGATGTCCATCGCCAAGCCGGTCCCGTGGAACGAGATGCGTCCGACGGTGCCGCAGGGCTACACGATCTCGGCGATCGCGACCGGCCTGCTGATCCCGCGGCAGACCTTGCTGATGCCAAACGGCGACATCCTGGTGGCTGAGGGCCGCGGAGGCGGCGCACCGGCGCTGCTGCCCAAGGACGTGATTGCCGGCTTCCTGAAGTCCAGGGGCAATACGAAAGTGGAAAGCGGCAATCGTTTGACGCTGCTGCGCGACGCCGGCGGTGACGGGGTGTACGAGCTCAACACCGTGTTCGCCGACGGTTTGAACGCACCCTTCGGCATGGCGCTGGTCGAGGGCAGCCTGTACGTCGCAAACCAGGACGAGCTGGTGCGCTTCGCGTACAGCGAGGGCCAGACCCGCGCCGCGGGTGCGCCCGAGTCGGTGGTGAAGCTGCCCTCGCAGATCAACCACCACTGGACGAAAGCGATGGCGGCCAGCCCCGACGGGCGCTATCTGTATGTCGGCATCGGCTCGAACAGCAACATCACCGAGCGCGGCATGGCCGCTGAGGTGGATCGCGCCATGGTCTGGCGGATCGACGTCGCGAGCGGCGCCTATAAGCCCTACGCCACCGGCCTGCGAAACCCTTCGGCGCTGGCGATCCAGCCCGGCACCGGCACGCTGTGGGCTGCCGTCAACGAGCGCGACGAGCTGGGCCCCAACCTGACGCCCGACTACCTGACCTCCGTGCGGGAAGGCGGCTTCTACGGCTGGCCGTACAGCTACTGGGGCCAGCACGTCGACCCACGCGTGAGGCCACAGGACCCGGCAAAGGTCGCCTCAGCGATTACGCCCGACTACGCCCTGGGCAGCCACGTGGCGCCGCTGGGGCTCGACTTCTCGACGCCGGCCATGGGCGCGCGGTTCGGCGACGGCGCGTTCGTGGGCCAGCGCGGCAGCTGGAACCGCGAGCAGCCGGTGGGTTACAACGTCGTGTTCGTGCCCTTCAGCGGTGGACGGCCCGCGGGCGATCCGGTGGACTTCGTCTACGGCTTCCTTGGCGAGGACGGCAAGGCGCGCGGCCGACCGGTGGGCGTGACGGTGGACCCGCGCGGCGCGCTGATCGTTGCCGACGACTTGGCCAACACCGTGTGGCGGGTGACGCCGGTTCGCTAGGCGCTTGGGCCTTGCGGGTCGCTAGAGTAAAACAAAGGGGCCAGAGGAAATATTCGTTCGAATCGAATATTCCCGCCGGCCCCTTTGAATTGCTTGAATGAGTTATCAGGCTGCATTGGCCTGCTATTTCTCCGCGCTGTCACTGGCGATGGCGTCAACCGGCGATTCGAATGCGATTGCCAGGACGCAGGGTGTGTCCGATACACAAGATGCCTTGTGCGACGCCTTTGCGGGTCCATACGCGTAGGTGCCGGGGCGCAGGATGACGGTGTCCTGCCCGTCGTAGGTAAGGTGGAGTTCACCCGACACCAGGACCATCCGCTCGGCCGATGTATGCCAATGGCGCGGGACCGTGGATTTCGCCGGGACCTTGAAGAAGATGTCCGCGTTGTTCTGTGAGGGATCTCCATGCAGTACCGCGATGGCGCAGCCTTCCGGCAGAAAGTCCGGGCACGGTCCCCACTGAAGGTCGGGGTCTTGAAACGTTTTTGCCAGGGCGGTTGATGGGGGCGGTATCTGGGCGAGCGCCAGCATGGGGATGGATGCAGCAAGAAGCAGGCAGAGTCTCAGCATGGCGTAGGTCCTCAAGTTGAACGAGCAGGCGTGCTCTGATTAAACTCTAACGCAAAGCCGAGGCGGCTGCGGCCATCCGCTCCGTTGAGATGCAGTTTACTAAGCCAGCTGCCGGCTCGAACTGGAGGTTTGGTCTGGCCACCATTCGGGGCTTGGCCTGCCCCAGGATCCGAGCTGACAGGGCGTAAGCCGCCTCGACCACGCGGGCGCAGTGGTCGTCGGCAACCAGCCAGGGATTGGGTTCGATGGGCTGGGCGTGCCGGTTGAACAACGCGCCCGACCTGTGCTGCAGGGCCGGATGGACCAGCAGGGGCACCAATTTCTCGGCGTAGGTTTCGGCGCCCTGGGACAAACTATAGGGGACGGAGGCAGTTAAGTCGGGATAACCACCTCCGACCCCTTTCGTCGTCGTCGTCGCCTTTCGTCGCTTTCGTCGCGGCCTGCGCTGGGCCGCCCGTGGGCGTAAGCTGCGGGCGAAAAGTGCTTTGGATTTCCTATCCTTTATTCTGCCCCGATCGGCAAGCCACAAAATTGAGCTGCACGTCACGCACGCGATGATCGGAGACGGCGAATGAGCAAGGTGTCCACACCGAAGCTTCTGATCCAGATTGCGCTGGTGGTTGTGGGTGCGATGGCTGGCGGCTCTGTGGGGCGGCATACGGTTGATCAATCAGAAATGTTCTTCGCGGCTGCCCTTTTCTTCGGAACGTTGGGCGGTTTACTGGGCCTTGTTGTCGCATGGACACTGTTTCGTGGCAGCAAGAGTTAGACAACGTCTGTTCGCGCGGTTTGGACTCCCGGCACATTTTTCGACTACCTCCTCGTCTGAAGACATGGGGTCGTCACGCGAACGATCCGGCCGACGGTCACGAAGCTGGCGGCCCATGTCGATCGATGTGGTTGTCTCCCCCGATAAGGTTCCAGGTTCATTTGTGCACCCCGAGGTCCTTATCGGGCAGCGGCAG
>JBBQTJ010000343.1:0-3502 GCA_038213315.1 Planctomycetota bacterium | reverse complement strand
GGAATGCGTGGTGCGTGCGACGGACATGATGATTCGCGGCATCGGTAAGCGTAGACGGTGACTGGCCCACGGCGCGAGCTCAATCGACATCAAGGCCGGCCCGGAGGGCCGCGGTCCGGGTGGACGGTTACTTGCCACCACCAGCGAGGCCGCTGAATCCCTCCCCCACTGCGAAATTCAAGGTCACCACGCCGTCGCGTTTAAAGGGGATGTCGACGCTGCCAAATGGCTGAACGGTGGCGAAGGCCTCTATATCGCTGTCGCGGATCGGACGGCGCATCGAGACCAGCAGGCCGGTGCGGCCGGTCCACGCGGCGGGGTCGATCCAGGGGCAACGACGGTCGCCTTCGTTGATCAGCACCAGACGGCCACGCAGGTCGGGGGCGTAGAACGACAGCAGGCCGAACAACTGGTAGGAATCGGGACACACCAGGTCTGCCCCACTGCGCAGGCGCGCGGCGCTGACGGCGGCGGCGACATCCGCGGGGACGATGAACTCGCGAATACGCGGTGGATCCAGGGCGACTGAACCGATCCGCAGCGGTAGTTGAGGCGGGAGCAGCAGGTAGACCATGGCCACGGCATCGAGGACCACCAGCAGACCGAGCGCCCAGCGACGCAGCCGCTGAGGATAGGTCGTCCAGTCGTGGGCCGCGAGGATGGCGGCGGTGATGAAGGCCAGCATGGGCCAGTTGGCCTGCACCCGGGTCTTGAGTGAGGATACGGCGAACACGCCAAGGACCGTCAGGCACAGCACTGCCAGGAAGATCCGCCGCCGATCATCCCGCCAGGGACCACGGGTGGCGCTCCACAGCATCAGTGCGCCCAGCAGCGGGGTGGCGATCAGCAGCAGCCCGCCCAGGTATTCGGGGACGGTCTGCAAAATCCCTGGAGATTTCCCCGGGGCCAGGCCGTGTCGCGTCTGCTTCACGAACGAGACCCAGTCGTGGTCGGCATTCCAAAGCAGGACGGGGCTGAACAGGGCCAGGGCCACCAGCCCAGCCAGCAGCGTGCCCCAGAAGAGCCGACGGCGGTCGGCCGGCACCAGCAGCCAGTACAGGCCCAAAGCGGGGAAGAACAGCACCATGGGATACTTCGACAGCATGCCCAGACCGGCGACCACGCCGACCCCGAGCCACAGCGCCCAGGCCCGACGCGGCGCGGCCTCCAAAGCCAGCCAGGCGAGATGAATCGCACCCAGCCAGCATGGCACCAGCAGGGTATCGGGAGTCATCAACAGGCCGGCCCCAGCCAGGACAGGGATGAGCGCCAGCAGCAGACCAGCGCGGTCGCCGGTCGCGGGTCCGTACATACGGCGGGCCAGATCCCGCCCGATCAACACGGTGGCCGTGCCGGCCAGCAGCGGGCAGATCCGTACCGTCCACAGGCTGTCGCCAAAGACTTTTGCCGCGAGGGCCATGGCCCAGGCGACCAGGGGCGGATGGTCGAGGTAGCTGAGCTGGGGCGACAAAGCCCAACTGAAGTAATAGGCTTCGTCGAAGCTGATGGCGAGGTGCTGGGCCGCAAAAATCTTCCAGGCGGTGACTAGGACCAGGACGGCCCAAAAGGCCCGCCGCAGCGTCAACTGGTCAGCCTGGGAAAGCGCGGACGGGGCTCGGTGATCAGGCGTCATGCAGTGGCCACCGTCAGCCTCAGCCCTTCCAGGTGAAGCGGCGATTGAGGGCGTAATTCCAAGCCGTCGCCACCAGCACGCCGAACACCGAGGCGAAATAGATGTTCATGTGGCCCGCGGTCGCCTCGCGCATCACCTGGGCCACCGACCAGGAGATCAGGGCGCCGGTCGAACACACCAGCGCGAAGCGCAGCAGGCCCGACCACCAGCCACGGAGATTGCGCCGGCGCAGCCCGCGAAATGTCCAGAGGTCGTTGAGCACGTAGTTGGAGAAAATCGCCACGGCGATGGCCAAGGCCGTCGCCACACCGGCATCATTGGAGTGGAGGTCCGGGATCATGCGCAGCCAATCCAAGGCTATTAATTGCACGGCGACGCCGACCGAGCCGATCACGCAGTATTTCACGAACCGCACCGGCAGCACCTCGCCCAGGTGCATGTCCCACAAGGCAGCGGCGCAATCGACCAGCACGCCGATGCCAAGCTTGCTCTCGCCATGCTGCCGGGTGGTGAACACATAGGCTTCGTGGTGCACCGTGGCGATGCGGCCGCGATGCAGGATCTCGAGTAGGATCTTGTAGCCACGGGGGTGGAGCAGCGGATGGATACGCTGGAAAGAGGTCCGCCGCATGGCGAAGAAGCCGCTCATCGGATCGCTGGTGGGCACACGTAGAAGTCGCCGGACGCCCCAGGTCATGGCCCGCGACAAGGCCAAGCGACTGCCACCCCAAGAGCCGGTGCCGCCGCCGCTGGCATAGCGCGTCCCCACCGCTACCTCGTGCTCGGCCAGCCCGGCCACCAGAGCGGGAATGATAGCCGGATCGTGCTGCAGGTCGGCGTCGATGACCACCAGGGCCTGGCCGCGGGCAGCGGTCAGACCATCGACCACCGCGCTGCTCAACCCACGCCGGTCGATCCGGCGGAACACCCGCACCGGAAAGCGCGCGGAGAGCTCTTCGGCAATGCGCCAGGTGCCGTCGGGGCTGTTGTCATCCACTACCACCAGTTCGTAGTCCTGGTCGCCCAGGATCCCGGCAATGCGCTCGACCAGGATCGGCAGGTTCCCCGCCTCGTTGAAGGTCGGGATGATCACCGAGATCAGGCAATGATCGGCACCGTGCGTCATGATGTCCTGAGAGATTTCGAACGACCACGACCGCGGGCCACAGCCTTGATAGCCATGGGACAAAGGGTCGGGTTGGGGGCCGCAATCATGATCTAAACCCTCACCAGTCCAGAGCATGTCCCTTCTGGACCGGAGCATGGATGCGGTGCAGACACGGCGTCCATCGACGGTGCCTGCGTTGCTGTTGCTACATGCAGCAGTTGACCAATCCCGATCCCGGGGTCAGTTATACCCTGTGAGCACCTCCCTCCTCTCCCAGACGGCCTTGTCCCCCTCACTGGCCAGCAAGCGTAGCGCATTCAACGAAATGTGCTGCGACACGGGCCTCAATCCGGCCTACGGGCCCTTGGATGCGTGGCTGCGTCAGGCCCAGGCCGATGACCTGGAGAGCCGCCGCGCGGAAGCGGACAGCTTATTCCGGCGGCGCGGCATCACCTTCAACCTGCCCAAGGATGGAGACGGACAGGAACGCCTGATCCCCTTCGATGTCATCCCGCGCATCCTGGGCCACAGCGAATGGGACCGGGTGCAGCGCGGCTGCATTCAACGCGTGCAGGCGCTGAATGCCTTTCTGGACGACATCTACCATGATCAGGAGATCTTGAAGGCGGGGCGCATCCCTACCGAAGCGGTGTTGGGCAATGCCCTCTACCGACCGGAAGTGGCGGGCATCGCCATGCCCAATGGCATCCACTGTCACATCGCGGGCGTCGACGTGGTGCGCACCGGGCCTGACCAGTGGT
>JBBQTJ010000342.1:0-3525 GCA_038213315.1 Planctomycetota bacterium | reverse complement strand
GCCGATCGTCCGGCCTTCTATGCCACCGTGCAGCGCAACTTCAGCGCGATCTTCACCGGCTCCGAAGTGACCAGCGACCAGGTGGTCGAGAATCTGGCCAAGGTCGTAGCCTGATGATGTTGTCCGTCCCCTGCGGACGTTCGAGGAAGCGACGCCATTTGGCGTCGCTTCTTTGTTGTCTGTTGTTGGGCGGCGTGCTGCCGGCCGCAGCTGCCGAGGGCACGACCACGGCGGCCACGGTCGCGTCGCTCGCCCCGAGCAGTTTTAGCGACGTGTCGGCACGGGCCCTTGCTCTCAATCTGGCAGCCGATCCCTATTGGTTGACGTTGCTGCATTACGGCTGGGGGACTTTTGGGCGCCGCGGGGTCATCGACGGTCCGGAGTTCTACCTGTCGCCGACTGGCCAGGATGATCCGCAGGCCGAACTGCTGGCGACGCTGAAAGGCATGCTGGGTCCGTCGCCGGCCGATCCCGAGCAGGCGGTGGGCGCGCGCTTTCCGGCGCGCTGCGCGTGGCTGGGTGCTCGCCTGGGCATTGATCCCGGCACCGTGCCGCGCTCGGCCGCCCTTGAGGAAACCCTGACCGGCTTCGCGCCACGGCGGGTCACCCTGGTCTTCCCGGCGGGCTATCTCGCCAGTCCACCGTCGATGTTTGGTCATACCTTGTTGCTGGTCCACGGCAGCAATGAGAGCCCGTTGCTGTCGCAGGCGGTCAACTACGCCGCCTCCACTGCGGAAGGTGGACTTGGACCACTGGGCGTGGTGAAGGGTCTTTTTGGCATGTATCCCGGCAGCTTCAGTGTGCTGCCCTATCATCGCAAGGTGCAGGAATACAGCGATCTGGATCAGCGCGACATCTGGGAATTCGACCTGAATCTGAACCCCGCCGAGACGCGGCGCCTGCTGGACCATCTGTGGGAGCTACGAGGCGCTACTGCCGACTACTGGTTCTTCGACGAAAACTGTTCGTTCAATTTATTATTTCTGCTTGAGGTGGCCCGTCCTGGCGTGTCGTTGACCCATCGCGGCGGCTGGTGGGTCATCCCCATCGACACCATCCGCTGGGTCCGGCAAGCCGGGATGATCGCGGGCACGCACTTTCGTCCTAGCCGGGCCAGCGCGGTGACTCATGGCCAGGCTGCGTTGGGCGCAGCCGCCGCACTGTCCGAAGACCTGGCCCGGGGCCGGCTCACGGTGGCGCAGGTGATGGACCGGGTGGCCGAACCGGCGACCCGGGCACAGGTTTTTGATCTGACCGGAGAAATCCTGCATGCCCTGGCCGGTCAGCAGGCTATTGCCCAAGCCGACTATCGGCAGCGCCTGCATTCGGCCTTGTCGGCGCGGGCGGCTCTGGGACGGCAGCCCGCCGTAACACCGGTGCCGCAGCCAGTACCACCGGATCAAGGCCATGGCACGGGCCGGGTTCTGGCGGGTGGTGGCGTTGATGATGACCATCCTTTCCTGACCATCGGATGGCGCGCGGCGCAGCACGATCTTCTGGATGCCCCGGCGGGCTTCCCGGCCGGGGGCCACCTTGAATTCGGCAATGTCGAGCTGCGCTCGTACGATGATCGCGCCGTCGTGCTGCATCGCCTCAGCGTGCTGCGCATCGTGGCGCTGAATCCATACGAGGACGTCTTTCGTCGCCTGTCGTGGACGGTGGACGTGGGGGCGCGGACCGAGCGCATGGGTCCGGGAGCAGGCCAGCTGACCACCGAAGCCTGCCTTGAAGGCGGCGCCGGATTGTCGCTGCGGGCTGGTCCGGCGGTGCTGTTCGCTTTGGGCACGCTTGATGCCCGCTTCTATGATCGCAATGACGGCTTCGCGATCGGCCCTGAATTGCAGACTGGTGTGCTGGCCTCGCTGGGGCCGGTGCAGGCCAGCCTGCAAGGAACCTTCACCCGTTATCTGCTGGGCGATGTGCAGACGAATTGGCAGCTCGATGCCATGGCGCGGTTGCCGTTGTCCCGCGCGTTCGCGGTCGACCTTGAGGTGAGCCGCTACGACCGCTGGGAGCGCGACGCGCTGGGCGTGACGGCGCGGCTGCTCTGGTATTACTGAACGCCTGCCTCAGCACCTTGCGTCTGATCATCATCAGCGGCACCATGCCGGTATGGATACGCTGCCCACCATCACGGATCTGGCAGCAAAGGTGCGGCTGCGCCTGGATGAGGCCTGGGGTCACGCGGTGGTCTGGCCGGTAGGCAAGCTTGAGGTCCGCTGGTACGCGCAGGTGCGCCGCTTGGTCACCGTGGGCCTCAGCGCATTTCCGCAGCCAGTGCCGTCGGATCGCCGGGAGTGGGAGCGCATCGAACTGGTGCTTGAGGTGCCGGGTGCCGAGGTCGCTGGCCCGACCGATGCCCGCGTGCAGCGTCTGACCGAGCTGGCCAGCTTGCCGGCCGCGGGCCTGCGCCTGCTGGGTGGTGAACCGATCCTGGTCCCCGATGCGTTGCGTACGCACAGCGACGGGGCGGCTGCCCTGTGGCTGACACCACCGGCCGATCTGGCCGATGATGCCTGCAATGTCGGGCGGCAGCCGGTGCGCCTGGGACAGGTGGTTGCGCTCAGCGAGTTGGAAGCGGATGTAGCCGATCGTCAGGGCGGTGCGGTGCTGGCGGATCTGCGTGGCCGCCTCCCGGGTCCGCCGTGGGTATGGGCACCGCAGCGCCCCTGTGCGGTGCTGGCTTTGCTGCTGGCCCCGACCCTGCCTGGCCCGGCGGCGGGACTTACGGTGTCAGCGGCGGTCCTCGACGACTTGCCCACGGCGGTGCGTCCGGTGGTGGCCAGCCTGCTGCGTGAAGGCACCTTGGTGCCGGCGGTGGCGGTGCGCTTGGCACCCCTGGTCTTCGCCCTGTTGGATCCCCGGCATGGTGCGCTGCTGCTGGCGCCAACTGCGCGTGAAGTGCAGAGCGTTTTCAGCGTCTTGCGCCTGGCCCCGGGCCGCCGTCTGCTTGGCGTGGTCCGTCACCTCAACGTGCCAGGGGGGGCGCTGGTGGCAGATCTCAGCGGCAGGGACGGCCAGATCTCGACCCCGGTGCAGGCCGCGCTGGTCGATCTTATGGTGTCGGCTGAGGTTGACCTTGAGCCCCTGAAGGCCGCTATCCCCGCCGCCATCTGGGATGAGGCACAGCGTCTTGGCGAGCTTCGGCTGGTACCATTGGATGCCGCCGTGCGTCGACTGGATCCCTGGCGGTCGATTTTTCCCGGCCGTCCGCTGGAAGTACCCCACCCCCGCCCCGGCACCAGCGGAGCGCGCCAGGTGGTCACGTGGCAGGACGCCCCCGCTGCACCCCAGGGCATGACCCGGGCCACCCGGCAACGCCTGATGCTCCTACTGGCCTTAGGCTTGTTTCTGCTGCTGTGGTACTGGACGCACTGAGGCGTGAGGCAGAGGTGGTGGCTGGTGTCAGCTCTGGTCGCCGCCATCCCAGCCAGCTGCAAACGGAACGGCATGTGCTCAACACCTCGATCAGACGGGAGCGCAGCCGACGATGCCAGAAACTACCTTCAGCTGCACGGTTGACGA
>JBBQTJ010000341.1:0-3597 GCA_038213315.1 Planctomycetota bacterium | reverse complement strand
GTCACCCGCTCGCGTGAGTTGTTCACCCTCGCCGTGCTGGTGCTCGCGCTTGGCATCGCGGTCGGCGCCGCCAGCGTCTTCGGGGTGTCGATGGCGCTGGGTGCTTTCCTGGCCGGCCTTGCGGTCGGCCGCTCGGACTTTGCTTCCCGGGCGGCGAGCGACGCCATGCCGATGCGCGACGCCTTCGCGGTGCTGTTCTTCATCTCGGTCGGCATGCTGTTCGATCCTGCCAGCCTGATCCACTCGCCCGGCCTGATCGCCGTGGTGCTGGCGGTGGTGCTGCTGGGCAAACCGCTGATCGCCTGGCTGGCCATCCGCCTGCTGGGTCGGCCCGCAACGACCGCCATACCGGTCGCTGCCGCCCTGGCCCAGGTCGGCGAGTTCAGCTTCATCCTGGGGGTGCTGGCTCGGCAGCTTGGCGTGCTTGGCGACGCGGGGTGGAACGCGCTGGTCGCGGCGGCCATCATCTCGATCGCCTTCAATCCGATCCTCTACCGCTGGAGTCGGCGTCTGAGCGGAGCCGGCGACATGCCCAGCACCGTACCACTTCCAGGTGAGCCCTTACCCGTCGATCCCAAGCGCTGCATCCTGGTCGGCTACGGGCCGGTCGGGCGCTCGATCCATGGCATCCTGACCACCCGGGGCATCGCCATCACCGTGGTCGAACTCAATCTGCTTACCGTGCGCCGGCTGCGCCGTGAAGGGATCCAGGTGGTTTATGGCGACGTGCTGCGGCCTGGGACCCTGACCGAGGCAGGCATCGATACCGCAGGAAGCCTGATCCTCAGCGCGGATATCGAAGACGCCGCCGAGGTCATCCGCCAGGCCCTGCACGGCAATCGCGGGCTGCGCGTGCTGGCGCGCTGCACGCACCTGCGCGATGCCGCGGCCCTGCGCCGAGCCGGAGCAACCGTGGTTGCGGTCGGCGAGGCCGAGGTCGCAGTCGCCTTGGTCGAGGCGGTCATGGCCAGCGAAGAGACGTCGCCGACGGCGCTCGCAGCCCAGCGCCTGGAGGTTCGTGAACAATTGTACGGACCACTGGCACAGGCACCGCAGCGGTAATCAACGCGGCGTCAGCCGACGCACTATGGCAGCGCCACCGGGCCCTTTGACACGGTTCCGTCAGCCTATCGCCATGACCTGTACAACGAACCACAGCGCCATGTCGACCACACTGAGCAGCAAGCGCGCCAGCCCACGCAGCATGACGGCTAATACTCCGGTCCGACGATGGCCTTTTCGCGTTTGGCCGGGATGCCGGTGAGGATGGTTTCGGCCAGGCGCAAGCCATCCAGGCCGGCGCTGACGATGCCGCCGGCATAACCCGCGCCTTCGCCGGCGAGGTACAGGCCGGGCAGACTGCTCATCAGGGTCGCCTCGTCGCGGCCGAAGCGGATCGGGCTGCTGACCCGGGCCTCGATGCCCACCAGCTGGCCATGGGTCAGGAAGCCGGGGATGATGCGTTCGAAGTGCATCAGGGCCTGGCCGATGGCGGCGACGGTGGGCGCAGGCAGCAGGCGGTCGAGGCGGCCAGGGACCACGCCCAGGCGATAGCTGCTGGCCCGCGGTGCGGGGCCGGCCTCGCCGCGCACGAAGGCCTGGGCGCTTTGCGCGGGGCAGGAATACTGCCCGCCGCCGGCACTGAAGCAGGCCCGTTCCAGCGCGGCGATGAACTCAAAGCCGGCCAGGCCGTCGCCGCTGCGGTCGACCTCTTGATTGACGATCAGGCCGGCATTGGCAAAGGGCGAACTGCGCGCGAAGCGGCTCATGCCATTGGTGGATAATTGGCCGGTGTCGCTGGTGGCGGCGATGATCTCGCCACCAGGACACATGCAGAAGGTCGTGGTGCTGGCCGCCTTGAGGTGGGCGGGCGGGCGACTCACCAGACTGTATTCGGCAGCGCCCAGCAGGTGCTTGGGCGGCATGCACCCGTACTGCCCCATATCGATCAGGCGTTGATCGTGTTCGACCCGGCACCCGAGCTGAAAACCCTTGGGCTGACAAACCACGCCATGGCGCACCAAGCGGGTGATCAGATCGCGGGCGCTGTGGCCCGGGGCGATCATCACCAGCGGGGCGCCAATGGTTTCACCGCTGGCGAGGGTGACACCCACGCAGCGTCCGCCCGCCATGGCCACATCGACCACTTCGCTGTCCCAGCGAAAGGCGCCACCCCACTCTTCGATGCGGCGGCGCAGGCGCTTGACCATGTGCGGCAGCAGGTCGCTGCCTACATGGGGATGGTGCCGCCACAGAATGTGCCGCGGCGCCCTGGCCGCGACGAAGGCTTCGAGCAGGAAGCGCATGCGCCGGTCTTTGACCCGGGTGTAAAGCTTGCCGTCAGAATAGGTCCCGGCGCCGCCCTCGCCAAAAAGATAGTTGGAGGCCGGATCCAGCTGCCGCGTGGTGTGAAAGCGCTCCAAATCGGCGGTGCGCCGGTCCGCATCACGGCCGCGATCCAGGATCAGCGGCTTGCAGCCATGGGCCGCCAACAGGTAGGCCGCCATCAGTCCTGCCGGGCCCGTGCCGACAATGAGCGGATGCAGCGGCAGGGGCTGGCGAAGGGGCAGGTGCCAAAGGGCATCGTCCTGGGGCGGCGGTGCCACCAGCACCTCGACGCCCTCGCCCTCATGCACCGGACTGCCAGCGCGCAGGCGGGCAGTCAGACGATAGGCGAAGACCAGCCGTGGCTTCTGCCGCGCATCCACACTGCGGCGATCGATGTCATAGCCCAGGACGTCCGTTACTGGCACTCGGCACAGCTTGGCGATCCACGGCTCCAGGTGATGGTCCAGAGACATCACTGGCGCCGTCGCCACTGCCGCGAGCGGGACTTCCAGACGCTCGATCAGGACGGTCTGGGCGTCGGCGGAGACGGGGACGGACATGGGGGGAGGGTAGGGGGACATTGGAATGCTGGAATGCTCGAATGCTCGAAGCTGGGCTTCGCGCATGGGCAAAAAAATCCCCCGGCCTTTAAGACCAGGGGATAGGCGCGACGATCGGCGCTGCCGGAACGAGTCCGGCTAGCGGATCAGGCTTTGGGCGCTTCGGCTTCGGTCGCGGCTGCTGCGGCTGCGGCTGCTGCGGCGGCTGCTGCGGCTGCGGTCGCGGCTGCTGCGGCTTTGGCGGCCTTCTCTTCTTCCAGGCGGGACTTCTTCTTGGTCAGTTCATGCTTCTTCACGGCGCGACGGCTGGCGGCGACGAAGGTGCCCTTGGGGGTGGCCTTGGGCATCGGGGCCTGCTTGCCGGGGGTGCTGTTCACCGCGGGGGTGCGGATCGCGACGGCGTAGCCATGGTGCTTGAGGAGGTCCTTCAGGCCGGGGCTGATCAGGGCGCCTTCCTTAACCCAAGCATTGACCTTGTCCATGTCGACGGCGATGGGCTTCTGGGCCAGCGTCGGATCGTAGGTGCCAAGAATCTCGTTGGTCTCACCTTCACGGTGGCAACGCTTGTCGATGGCGACAATGCGGAAAAAGGGCCGATGAAGGCGGCCGTGGCGGGCGAGACGGATGCAGACAGCCATGGAGTAAATCCCGTACGTTTGGGGGGGCGGATGCTAACGGGGACACGCCGGGTGCAAGAACTTCCCGGCCA
>JBBQTJ010000340.1:0-3609 GCA_038213315.1 Planctomycetota bacterium | reverse complement strand
GCACGCAAGCTCTCGGCCTTGCCACGCGCCAGCAGCTGGCGCACATCCTCGCATGAGTCTGGAAAGGCCAGCGCTCGCGGCACCAGATGATAGATGCTGGCATCGCCGGCCCATTGCCGGCGGTCGGCTCGGTTGGTGAAGGTGCGCATCGGGGTCAGTCCGTGGGGACCAATGGTACCAGACCCACGCGGGGAAGAAACCCGCGCATGTTGGATCCCAGGTCAGGGGCTCCGGCGTGGCCTAGTGTCTCATTGCAATAATCCATGCCATCTGACTTGGCCGCGCCAGCCATCTGCGGCGTTGCATAAAAATCGACATAACCCTGCTATTCATTCGTTTTCTGCGCCTTGCCTATGAAAGGCGAGGCCGTCGTCATTTGACATTGATCAATGCAACCAGACACCAGAGCCAGTGAAGATGCCCCCATCAAATGTGCACAACGGACCAGAGCGCGTCCGCGCCAACTTTGATGCACGGGGGTCGCCCCGCGATCCGTGACGCTGCGACGCATGCTGGCAGCGCGTTGCCGCCGGGGCATACCGACTGCTAGCCCGAATAAGCACCGCGAGCGCATGCTCGCGACCACGTTCAGACGATGATGGGTCGAGATTTCATTAGCTAAGAGGACGGACGACGATTTGATGTGCGCTTACCCATTCAAGGATAACTCCATGGCTTCCATCGCCGCTCTCACCGCCAAACTCTCCAGCAACAAGGCGAAGATCGCCGCCCTCAAGGAGCAGTCCGCTGCCACCAAGGCTGCCCTCGTCGCCGCCAAGGAAGCCGCCAAGGCCAAGGCTGCTGCGAAGAAGAAGTAAGCCGCACTGCGCCACCCGGCGCAGCAGTGGATATCGGCAGCAATGCCACTGGCCCCAGGATGGATTCATCCTGGGGCTTTCGCTGGCTAACGGGATTTGCCACTTGTGGTGACCAAGCCGCGCGGCCCTGACGCGACTGGTCCTCCTCTTTCCTCACCTCGTGCTTCCGCCCATGACCACCGCCAAACCTCTGCGCACCTGGTCGTGCCGAGGCCCCTTTGCTGATCCAGATTGGTTCAGGAGGGGCGGTTCAGGCCTGGGCAATACTGCGCCCCAGGCTAGGTTGGATCGCTCATGGATACCACCGAATTGATGATCGGCGTCATGGCCGGAGCCTTGGGCATGGGCTATTTCGTTTACGGCAAGAAACAGGGCATGTTCATGCCCATGGTCTGCGGCGCGGCGCTGTGCGTGTATCCTTACATGGTCAGCGGGCTGCTGCTGACCTGTTTGGTCGGCATTGTGCTGCTGGCGCTGCCGTTTTTTGTGCGCGTCTGAAGCTGAAGTCAGGTGGACTGGCGTCGCCGGAGGCGGTAAGTCGGCACGGAACCCCACCTGCTGCGCCGGTGGCGCGCATTGCGACCCTGGTGGACTTCTGTGATCCCTTGAGTTTCGGTCGTGCGTTCACCAGCAGGCGCGGAACCGCCCCGGGACGATGGCGGCAAGTTCGTGATCCTTCTCCGGTTGCCCTGACCCCCAAGCGGCTTACAAGTCGCCAATGAAGCTGATCATCCGTGATACGCTTGAAGATGCGGGCGACCTGTTGGCCGATCGCCTGGTGACCGTCCTGCGGAAGAACCCGGCCTTGGTATTGGCCCTGTCCTGTGGCCGCACCAGCCTGCATGCTTACCAGGAGCTGGTGGCACGGTACCAGGAAGCCGGCGGCTTCAGCTTCGCCAAAGCCTCGGTGTTCAGCACTGATGAATACGTCGGTCTGACGCCGGGTGACCGTCGTTCGACCCGCTCGATGTTGAATTACCACCTGTTCCGCCAGGTCGACATCCCGCGCGAGCAGACCCATGTACCGCGCGGCGATGCCACCGATCTGGAAGCGGAATGCAAAGCCTATGACCTGTTGATCCGGGCCCGCGGCGGCATCGATCTGGCGGTGCTGGGCCTGGGCCACAACGGTCACGTGGGCCTGAACGAGCCGGGCTCGACCGCCAACAGCCTCACCCGCCTGGTCGAGTTGACCACCTCCACCATCGCCGCGATCAGCGGCGGCGAGCGTTTCCGCAACTTGCAGAACACGCCGTCCAAGGCCATCGCCCTGGGCCTGGGCTCGATCCTTGAAGCGCGCGAGGTGGTGCTGATCGCCACCGGTTTAGGCAAGGCCGAAGCGGTGCGCCGGCTATGCTCTGGCCGCACCACCTTGACCGTACCGGCCAGCCTGCTGACCACCCATAAACGCCTCACGATCATTGTCGATCGGGACGCCGCCTCACGCCTGGACCCCGACGAGGCCGAGCGCCTCACCACCGACCCATGATCAACCGTCAAGATACCGACACTGGCCTGGCTGACGATGCCAGCGTCGCTTCCGCCCGTTCCCTGACCCAGCTGGCCGCCCGCATTGGCGTCGATAGCGAACTGGTCGAGGCCGCCCGCTTGGCGACCAAGCGCCGCGACAACATCCTCGGTCTGCTGCTCCGCGATCTGAGCAAAGAGGAGATCGCGGTGATGGAGTCCCGCGGCTGTCGCGCCCAAGACTGGACCCAGGTGCAGGTGGCCAAGGATTTTGACGCCTTTCGCGTCCAGCGCGTGCACTTCCAGGGGCGCTGCGTGCTGGGCCGTTGCGCCGGCGAGGTTGAGGTCCTGCCCGGGGTGAAGCTGCCTTGCGGCATCTTCGATGCGACACTGATCGACTGCCAGGTGGGCAATGACTGCCTGATCGAGAACGTCCGCTTCATGGCCAACGTGGTGGTCGAACGGGAAGCTGTGGTCTTCGATGTCGGCTCGATCACCTGTGGTGGCAAAGCCACCTTTGGCTGCGGCCAGGTCCTGCCGGTGGCGAATGAAGTGGGCGGGCGCGAAGTCCCCGCTTGGGCCGAGCTGACCATCGATGATGCGGCGCAGATCGCCCGCGAGCGTGACGACCGCCTGGGCCAGGCGGCGGTGATGTCGGCCCATGACCGCTACCGGGTGGCCATCACCAGTCCCGTGTCCTGGGTCCGGCGCGGCGCGCAGGTGCGCCACACCGACCGTCTTCGCGACGTCTACCTGGGCGCGGGCGCCATGGTCGACAATGCCCTTGAGCTGACCGATGTGGCCATGCTGTCCACCCCGGAAGAGCAGACCCGGATCTCGGGCGGGGCGACGGTGGAGCATGCCGTGCTGCAACCCGGCGCCCGTGTCGGCGGCCAGGCGATTGTTCGCCACGCCCTGCTGCTTGAGCACAGTGGTGCGGACGAGCACGCCACCATCAAGACCAGCATCATCGGACCCAACACCACCATCGCCAAAGGCGAAGTGACGGCGTCGTTGCTGGGTCCTTTCGTCGGCTTCCACCACCAAAGCATGCTGATCGCGGCCTTCTGGCCCGAGGGTAAAGGCAATGTCGCCCATGGCGCCATGGTCGGCAGCAACCACACCGGCCGCGCTCCCGATCAGGAGATCTGGCCCGGCGAAGGGACCTTCTTCGGCCTCGGTTGCGCCATCCGCTTTCCCACCGATCTCAGCGAATCGCCCTACAGCGTCATCGGCATGGGGACCACGACGCTACCGCAGAAGGTGCGCTTCCCCTTCAGTCTGATCTCGGTGCCGGTGCATGCCCTGGCCGATGTCGACGACC
>JBBQTJ010000339.1:0-3632 GCA_038213315.1 Planctomycetota bacterium | reverse complement strand
CGGCGACAGCACCGGTCAACTCAGCCTGGCCTCGGCCCCCGAGGCCAGCGGCCTCGCGATCATTACCGTGACCGTGACCCGGAGCAGCACCTCCGCCTTTCCCGCCTTTGATGCCAGCCGGGTACGCACCAGGACCTTTTCGGTCATGGTCACGGCGTTCAACGATGTGCCGGTGGTCGCGGTCAGCGCCACGCCGGCCCAACTTGATCCGGGCGACACGGTGACCATCACCTCGCGACTGGATGATCCGGTGAACGGCCTGCTGCAGGCCACGGACGCAGACGCCGCCCCCGACGGCCTGCTGTTCACCCTCGAACTGCCGCCGGGCCAGGGGTCGTTGCGCCGGCACAGCGTGGTTGGCGATCTGGGCACGGTGATGCTCAGTGGCCAGTCCATCTCCCAGGGCGAGGTGCGTGCCGGCCTGCTGACCTATACGGTTCCGGCCTTGTCCACCGCGACCTCGGACGGCTTCGCCGTCACCGCGACCGATGGGAGCGCCACCAGCACCTTGGCGCTGCTGTCCATCACCATCAATCAGAGTGCCCTGCCGCCGGTCATCACCCTGTCGGCCAGTGCGGCCAGCTATACCGAGAACGCCGCACCCCGCCTGCTGGATGCCGCGCCGACGGTCACCGATCCCGATCTCAGCGGCTATGCCGGCGGCAGCCTGGCAGTCAGTGCCAGCGGCGCACCAACCGCCGAGGCTGCCCTGGACGTGCTCGGCATCCGCCCCCAGGGCCCTGGCCCCGGGCAAATCGACACGGCGAGCGGCTCGGTGCTCTACGGCGGCGTGGCCTTTGGCACCATCGCCCAGGACGGGGTGGGCGGCCCCCTGCTGGTCACCTTCACCGGCAGCGCGTCCCCGGCCGCAGTGCAGGCCCTGGTTGCCAATCTCACCTTCCTGCACCAGGGTGACAACCCGAGCGCCACGGACCGCCTGTTGTCCTTGGTGCTCACGGACGCGGATGGGCAGGCTTCGGCTCCCACCGTCGTCACCATGGCGGTGGTACCGGTGGATGACCGCCCCACGGTGACGGACCAGACGGTGGTCACCAGCACTGATCTGGCGGTGCCGGGCCTGCTTACTGGCGCCGATGCCGAGCTGGCCCCGCTGACTTGGCGGGCCACCGTCCTGCCCCTCAAGGGCACCTTGGCCATCTCCGCCACCGGCGCCTTCACCTATACGCCGGACGCCGGCCAGTATGGCGCCGACAGCGTCACCGTCATCGCCAACGACGGCGGCCTCGACAGCGTCGCGACCGTAATCCCGGTGGTGATCAGCGGCGGTCCTTCGTCCCGGCCGTGGATCAGCTCGGATCCGCCCCTGACCGGGGTGGCCGGCACCGATCTGCGCTACACCGTGGTTGCCGAGGTCGGCGATCTGGCCGCCGCACCGGCCTTGAGCTGGCGGCTCGTCGATGCGCCGGCGGGCATGACCATCACCCCCCTGGATGCCACCCGCGCATTGGTGCGCTGGTCGGCGGTGCGGCCCACCGGTGGTTACGTGTCCTTCGGTATCCAGGTCACGGACACGATCAGCAATCAGGCCGCCTACCAACCTGTCCTGCTGTTAATCACCGCTGCTCCCGGAGGTGGGGGATGAGACGCACAGCCCTCGCGGCGGTCCTGACCGCCATGATCCTGTCACATTCCGGCTGCGGCGGCGGCTCCACCGGCGAGTTGACCGATGCCGTGGCGGAGACCACCGCCGATTGGCTGCTGTTGGACCTGGCCAATGGAACGGTGACGCCCAAAGCCACCGTCGCCGACCTGGATACCAACCTGAAGTACCGTGACCGCGTCATGGTCTTCCGCCGCATCGAGGGCGGCAGCAGCGCCCAGGGCCAGGCCGCCGGCAGCTTCGCCGCCCAGGCGGACGAGACGCCCGACACCGCAAGCCTACCGCACTACTACGTCGGCGTTTTCGAGATCACCCAGGCCCAATGGGTGCGTCTGGCCGGCACCCGGCCCTGGCAGGACCTGCCCAGCGGCTTGGTGGTGGCCGGCCTCAATGACGAGCGCGCCCCGGCCTTCAACCTCGGCCGCAACGAAGTACGCACCCGCATGACCAGCGCCGGATCCAGTCTGGGGGTGCGCCTGGCCCTGCCCACCGACGCCCAGTGGGAGCGCGCCGCCCGGGGCGGCACCACCGGCATCTTCGCCTGGGGCGACAGCCGCGACACCACGGTGGCGGACACTATGGCCCTGATCAGTGAGACCGGCGCCGGACGCACCGGTCCCGAGGAGGTCGGTCAACGCGAAGCCAATGCCGTCGGCCTGTTCGACGTGCACGGCAATGTCTGGGAGGTCACCAGTGAAGGTAACCTGCGGGGCGGCAGCTGGCATGATTCCCTGGCCATGGCGCGCTGCGCCAACAAGCTCGAGCTCGATCCCGATACCGTCTATGCCACGGTCGGGGCGCGTCTGGTGCTGGTACCATGAACGTAGCCTCGCCCATGCTGTCGGTTCGTCTGGCCCTACTGTTGGCCCCCCTGCTGCTGCCCGCCGCCGAGCTGGTGATGCGGGATTTACGGCTTGAGGTCGACAGCGAACCCACCGCCTTCTCGTATCAACTCAAAGACGAGACCGGCTCGCGCAGCGGGTCCGACAGCTTTGACAGTGCGTATGGGCTGGGCCTGGGGGCGCGGTGGTCATTTGCCGGGCCAGGCCGCTCGCACGGGTTGCTGGCCGATCTCGCGCTGGTGGGCACCAAGCGCACCTACACTGGTGGCGGACTGACCGACTACGGCGTGCGGGTCGGCGGCGGATACGGCTGGGCTGTGGCGGATCAACTCGCCCTGACCTGCATGGTCGAGATAGGCGGTGGTCTCGCCACGCTGGCACTGGACGGCGGTGGCGCCTTCCCGGCCTACAACGCGAGCGGTTCCTGGTTCGGTTATGGCCTGCGGGCCGGCGCGGTGTGGTACCTCACTGATCGCCTGTTCGTGGATCTCTCTGCCGCGTGGCGGACCGAGCATCAACAGCTGGGCGCTGACAATGGTCAGGAGCTGTCCCTGGACGTGTCCGGCATCGGCTATGCGTTGGGTGTGGGCTGGCGCCTGTCGACCATGCCGGGGAGACTGGAATGAACGACCCCACGCTGCCGGGCGAGCCGCCCAAGCCGCGCCGCAAGGCCCTGGGGAGTGATCCGACCATGCCGATCCGGCTGGAGCGCACGCCGCCCCCGACCGTCGATGCCCACGCGGCTACGCCGCCGGCCACACCTATCGTGCCCCCGACCGAGGACGATCCGGCCCAGTGGTTCAAGACGCCCAGGCCCGAGGATGTCCCTGCGCCGGCGGCCTGGACCGGCGCCGAAGCTACGCTGATCGGACCCACCGGCGGCAGCCAGCCGCCCGCCACGCCCGCCACGCCCGCCACGCCGGCCAGCGCCGCGTGGACCGGGTCTGAGGCCACCCTGGTCGGGGCGCCGGCCAGCACGTCGTCGCCCGCGGCAACCGCCAGTCCCTGGACGGGCGCCGAAGCCACCATGGTCGGTCCGGCGTCCAAGGATCCGCAGCCGGTAACCGCGACCACCGAGACCTGGGCTGGGGCAGAGGTCACGGTGGTTGGCCCGATGCGTCCTCTGCCCGTCGAATCCGCCGAGGCTTGGCGCGGCGCCGAAGCCACCC
>JBBQTJ010000338.1:0-3633 GCA_038213315.1 Planctomycetota bacterium | reverse complement strand
TTCGCCCCCAGCACACTGGGCGCCAGCTCCACCAGGGGTCCGCCATGGGCACGCACATGGGCGACGTTCTGGATGGCATTCAGCGTCAGGTTCTCGGTGGTGCGCTCCAGCAGGCTCGACAGCAGGCTGTCCATGAGGATGCGCAGGGCCTGGTCGACGATCAACTTCTCGGGGGTGTTGCGCGGCACCCGCTGTTTGGCTTCGCGCCAGGCCCCGGCCCACAGGGGCACCTCGGCCATGGCCACCAGGTCAAGGATGCCGCTGCGCAAGCCGTCATCGATGTCGTGGCAGTTGTAGACCAGACTGTCGACCTCGTCGGCGAGTTGTGCTTCCAACAGCGGCGCTTCGTCGGGATGAAAACGCACCGGCACCTTGGCCCGGTCGTAATGGGCGCTGTGCTTGATAATGCTTTCGCGCACCTCGTAGCTGAGGTTCAGGCCAGCGTGCGCGGGATAGCGCACTTCCAATTCTTCGACCAGACGCAGGCCCTGGCGATTGTGTTCGAAGCCGCCGTGGGCGGCCATCAATTCAGCCAATAGGTCCTCGCCACGATGACCAAAAGGTGGATGGCCAACATCATGGACCAGGGCGATGCACTCAGTGAGGTCTTCGTTCAGGCCCAGGCGGCACGCCGCGGCCCGGGCCAGGCCCGCGACCTCCAAGGTGTGGGTCAGGCGCGTCCGGAAGTGATCCCCGGTGTCGTTGGCGAAGACCTGCGTCTTGTACTGCAAACGCCGGAAGGCCCGGCTATGCACAATGCGATCCCGATCCCGCTGCCACGGCGTGCGCCACGGATCGTCACTGACCGCGTGGGTCCGGCCACGGGTGTCCCGGCTGTGAAAGGCCCAGGTGGCCAAAAGGGCGGCTTCGCGGTCGGCGGGGGAGAGGAGCATGGGGAGACGCGCAGTGAGAGGGACGGGCCGCCGCGGGGTCAGTGTGCTTCGGCCCAGCGCAAAAAGCCTGCAGGATCGGGATCCTGGAAGAAGGCATTGCCGCAGACCAGGCGGGTGGCGCCGTCGGCCACCACCAGGGGGACGGTCGCACGGTTGATGCCGCCATCGACCTGGATCGGCAGGTTCGGGAAGGCGGCGCGGGTGGCGCGAATGCGTGGGCGCACCTGGGGGATGAAGGCCTGACCGCCGAAGCCGGGATAGACGGTCATGAACATCACCAGATCGACCTGGCCGCACCAGCGGAACCATAACTCGGGGTCGGTATCAGGATTGAAGGCCAGGCCGACCTGGGCGCCGGTGGCGCGTACCGCCGCGATGGCGGCATCCATCGAGCGGGGCCCAACCGCTTCCACATGGATGGTGATGGCATCCGCCCCGGCGGCGCGGAAGTCGGCCGCATACCGCACCGGGTCGGTCATCATCAGATGCACGTCCAAGTGCAGCGTGGTGGCCCGGCGCATGGCCGCGACGATGAAGGGTCCCAGGGTCAGATTGGGCACGAAGTGGGCATCCATCACGTCCACATGCAGCAGGCGGGCGCCGGCCGCTGCGCAGCGCGCCAGTTCATCTGCCAGATGGCTGAAATCCGCGCTGAGCAGGCTGGGAAGGACGGTGGGCATGGGCAGAGCATAGTGATGAGAAAATGAAGGATAGCAGTCACGGGGTCGCGGGGTCGCGACTCCCCGCCGCTACCACCGTTCCCATCGCTCCCTCCTTCTCTAGCATCTGACCCGTGCCCCGACTTCCGCTCCTCGCCCTCGCGCTGTTCCTGCTCATCGGTCTGACCGGGGTGCGTTGGGATGGCAAGCGTTCCGCCTTGGAGTGGATCAGCGGCGCCTCGGCTGATGCCACCAGTCCGGTCGATCGTCTGCTGCCCCCCTTGGCCCTGCGCCAGGACGGCACGCGTGCGCTGCTGGGAACTGATGAGGTCGGTCGCAGCTTGGGACTGCGCCTGGGCGTGGCCTTGGGCACCAGCTTGGCGGTGGCGGGCTTGGGGGCCCTGGTGGCGCTGATCCTGGGGACGGCCTGGGGCACCATGGCGGCCTTGGGACCTGCGCCCCTGGATGGGGTGATGATGCGAACCGCGGAAGCCACTGCGGGGGTGCCGGCCGTGGTGGTCATCATGGTCCTGGCGGCGGCTTTGAAGGCCTGGGGCCTACCGGTGATCTTTGCGGCCATGGGCCTGCTCTATTGGCAAGGCATCAGCCGGGTGGTGCGCGCCCAGGTGCTGCGTCTGCGCGCCGAGCAATGGATGGAGGCCGCGCGCTGCCTGGGCCTACCCTGGTGGCGGCGGCTGGGTCGGCACCTGCTGCCCGCGGCGGCGCCGACGGTGTTGACCCAGGGGGCCCTGCTGCTGCCCAGACTGGTGATGCTGGAGGCCTTCCTGTCCTTCGTCGGCGTCAGTTCCGCAGCCCATAGCTTTGGCCGCATTGTGTGGGGCGTCACGGCCACCCTGACCCCCCTCTCGCCCCACTGGTGGCCTGTCCTCATCCCCTGCGCACTTCTGGTCGTATTCTTGGTGGTGCTCAACCGCGTGCTTGATGACCTGGGCTCCGCCCTGGCCGAGCCGCGGATCCGCCCGGCGTGATTGCACCCGCGCCACCGTCCATAGCGTTCACGTCCCCGAGGTTTTTATGGCCCATGAAATCACCGATGCTTCCTTCGCCAACGACGTCCTGAAGTCGACCAAGCCCGTGCTGGTGGATTTCTGGGCCCCCTGGTGTGGCCCCTGCAAGATGCTGGGCCCCATCGTCGAGAAGCTGGGCAACGACGCCACGCTGGGCGTGACGGTCGGCAAGCTGAACGTCGACGACAATCCGACCATCGCCCAGGAATACGGCATCATGTCGATCCCGACCCTGCTGCTGTTCAAGGACGGCAAGGTGGTCGGCAAGACCATGGGCTTCATGCCCGAACCGAAGCTGCGCGAGTTCATCACCACGTCCGTGAAGTGAGTTGAGCGCCCGGACATGCAGACTGGCCTGATCCGGGCGCGCTTCCTGCGTCGTTACCAACGTTTCCTTGCCGACGTGATCCTGGATGGACGCACGGTGACGGTGCACGTCCCCAATACCGGCAGCATGGCGACTCTGCTGCCCGAGCCTGGCGAGGAACGCGACTGCTGGCTGGCCCCCGCCACCACGCCTGGCCGCAAACTGCCATATACGCTGGTCCTGCTCGGCCTGGCGGACCAAGGCTTGGCCCTGGTCGACACCAGCCGGCCCAATCGCCTGGTGGAAGAAGGCATCGTCGCCCAGCGCATCCCCGAACTGGCCGGTTACCAGACCCTGCGCCGCGAAGTCGCCTACGGCCAAGCCAGCCGCATCGACCTGCTGCTCGACGATCCGAGCAAAGGCACCTGCCACATCGAAGTGAAGAACGTCACCATGGCCGGCGCCCGGCCGGGCCGGGCCGACTTTCCCGACGCCGTCACCGCCCGCGGGCGCAAACACCTTGAAGAGCTGACCGCCCTGGCCCGCGCCGGCCAGCGGGCCGTACAATTCTTCCTGGTCTCACGCACCGACTGCACCCGCGCCGGCCTCGCCGCCCACATCGATCCCATGTACGCCGAAGCCCTACGCATGGCCCAAGAAGCCGGCGTGGAGGTCATCGCCTACCGCGCCACCATCAGCTCTGGCAGCATCACTGTCGGCAGCGCCTGCGCGTTCAGCTCACTGAG
>JBBQTJ010000337.1:0-3654 GCA_038213315.1 Planctomycetota bacterium | reverse complement strand
ATGCATCTCGGCGACATCCCACGCCTGGCGGCGGCATTTTCCTGCCCGGTCGGTTTGTCCGACCACGCCTTGGATGACACCGCAGCGATTGCCGCGGTCGCCCTGGGCGCGTGCATGGTGGAAAAGCACCTGACCCTGCGTCGCACTGATGGCGGGCCCGATGCCGGCTTCAGCCTGGAGCCCGAGGAGTTCGCTCGCTTGGTGCGTGGCATTCGCGCCACCGAGGCCGCCGTGCGCCCCAGTCCCAGTTTTGGCCCGGGGCAGGCGGATGCAGGCAATATCGTGTTTCGCAAATCGCTGTTCGTAGCCCGCGATCTGCCCACAGGTCACGTCATCACGGCTGATGATGTGCGCTGCATCCGTCCAGGGCATGGTCTGCCGCCGGCGGATTTGCCGAATCTGATCGGGCGGATCACCCGCGTGGCCATCCCGCGCGGAACGCCGTGGGACTGGGCTCTGGTGTGAGCGTCGGGCGACGTCTGTTGCTCTGGTCAATCAGCTGACGTCGTCCTGGCCGCCTCGCGAAACGCTGATCAGCCTTATCGCTTCAGTACCGTCGCGATGATCTGCCCAAGCTCTGGATGATCCTGGTAGTCGACCTGCCGGCGGGCGCAGACCTGCCGGGCGAGGTCGAGACGCTTGCGCGACAGCAGCAGGCGCAGGGCCCGGAAGTACAGTTCCGGTTCAGCGGCGGTGGTGACGTCCATCAACGCCAGCAGTTCGTCGTCCGCGATTGGACTGGTACCCAACTCGGCCAGGCGCAGGGTCAGCTGAGCATGGCAATTCCGGTCATCAATCATGGTGCGCAGGCGTTTGACCTCATCAGCCTGGCCCAGCTGCATGGCGGCGAGGGCGGCGATCAGGTAGGCCCGGTTGGCATGGGGAGACAAGGGGCGTATGCGCGACGCCAGCTGATGAGCGGCGCCCAGTTCGCCGTGCTCAAGATGCCAGGCGGCGGCGGCCACCACCGTGCCATCGCCGTAAAAGCCCTCAAAGGGCGCGAGGGTGATCTGGGGATGTTCCTGACTCGCCTGAACCAACAACGACAGCGCCGGATCCGGCTCGCGGGCCAGCAGCACATTGCGGCGTTGGGCCAACAGGGTACCAACCGAGCTCGCCAGGTCGGGACGCAGAGCCAGCAGACGCACCGCCATCGCCGCGGAAATGGTAGGTGTTTCTACCGGTACCTGCCAGAGCCATTCAGTCGTCGCCAGCCCCGCGGCACGGGGCAGGATGATGGTCCGGGCGGTGGCCAGCTCCTCGGGATCGGAGATGTCCGCCAGGGTCTGGGCCAAGTTGTCCACGGGCACGGTGCGCAGGTGGGCATGCCAGGCGACCGTGGTCGGGGCGATGCCGCAGTCCTCCATGGTGCGCCACAACTGCTCGTCGTCCTCGATCACCGCCCGGGTATAAGCTGTGCGTATCAGGAAATTGATGATCGCGCCACCGGCCACCAGACTGGTGCAGGCGAGGTCCCGCGGCGTGTACAGCTGGAAGGTGTCTTCGACGCCGAAATGCACCAGGCGCCAGACGCCGGCGGATAAGGCCAGGAAATAGGCCTCATGCCGGGGCAGGTTGACGTCGGCCAGCCAGCCGCTGAGGCGACGGGTCAGCTCGGCGACCGCCTCGGGCGATTCGGTGACCGGGGCGTGCAGGGTGATCTCAACCACGGGAGACCTCCTCAAGGCGGGGACGCAGGGTCACCAGCGCATTGTCCAGGGCGTGGCAGAGTGAATCCATGCTGTCCATGATCAGCCAACGCGATCGAGCGGTCGAGGAGGTGCGTCGCCGGCGATGCATGTCGGCGGTGCTGTTGTGGAGGGCCGAGCGCAGGAAATAGAAGAACGCCCAGCGATTGCCCTCGGAGATGGCCGTGTTGATGGTCAGCCGGCCAGCCAGCGCGTCGATCGGCCAGAGGTCCGGGGACAGGCTGCGCGCCGTGGTGATCTCGTCGCGCACCGTGCGCAGGTGGGTGCGAAAGGCATCAACGTCGTCGGGCAGGCGGGCTGCGCGGGAGCGCCAGTCAGCCAGGCGTTCAGGCTTGCCCGGGGGCAGCTTTACCGGACCGAGGGGAGGCAGACTGGCGGGATCGGGCAGGGGTGCCGCCTCTGTGTGTTCGATCACCGCGCCCACGCGATCGTGAGCATTGACGTTGTAGACCTTGCGACCTGCGACCAGCAGTCCTGCGGCATCATGGCCGAGCTCGATACGGAAGCGATCCCACCAGCAGATCGAGGGCAGCATTTGGCCATTATTGCCGGGCACCAGGCGGTCCTCATAGCCGGTGCCGGCGCGGGCGCTCTGGGCTACGCGGGTCTTTTGCTCCTTCCACAGGCCGGAACTGTAGGAGGCGCCTTCCCAGTGGCTCTGATCACGGTCGCGGGCCAGGTCATGCCCGACCAGGAAGACCGGACCAGAGGACAGGGCTGAGCCGACGGTGAACGAGAACACGCCGGTCGAGCTGCCGGTATTGACGCCCTTGTCGATGGGATCGAGCAGCCAGCGGTAGATCTGGTCACCGGCGAAAACGCAGATCGCGTCCGCGAAGGGCTCGATCGCGCCGGGTGGCACCACGCCCGAGCCGGCGAAGATGGTGCGGGTGCCGCGCGCGGCCTGTACCAGTTCGACGGTGGCCGGCAGGCGTTCGAGCGGGGTGGCGAAATGGGGCTCGATGCCTTCCTTGATCAGGCCGGGCAGGATCGAATCACAGGCCACCAGGATGCACCGGTCCTGCAGCTCGCGCAGGCGAGGGATGTGCCGTTTCAGGCTTGGTCCGCCGGCGATCGAGATCACCGGGGTCTCACCGAACATGCCCCAGCATTCGCCAATGGTAGGACGGTGCAGCAGACGCGGCGCATTTGCGGCGACGTTCAGCAGTCCGGTGAACGAGTCCATGATGTCGTTGCCGTACATCTGCGGACGGTCGCTCAGTCGTTTTTCCAGCATCGGGGCGATGGTCTGACGAGCCGCCTCGCCGGCCAGGCACAGCGGATGGTTGGCGACAATGTCGCAGCCCGCCAGGCGGGTGATGTCCTGGTGGTGGCTGAAATGTTCGCCCAGCAGGCTGGCGATATCGCCTTCGCCGGTGAGCCGGTTCATCTTGGGATTGAAGCGTCCGAGCAGCGGCAGGAGCGGCGGCTCCTGGGCGAAGGCGGCGGCAAAAGCGTCGTCCTCGCCGGCCATCAGGATGATGAACACCTGTTTCTGGCGTAGCAGTTCGTCCTCGGCGATCCAGCGCAGCAGCGAACCATCGCCCCAGCCGATGACGAACAGCACCGCTGCGTGGTTCGACGCAGCGGTGCCAAGAAGTTTGCGGGCCAGACTGAGGCCGACCGGTGATACCGGCGGCATGGGCGGCGGGCTATCCGGCAGCAAGGCGGCATAGCGCGGGTTCGTCTCGATTAGCTGCTGGCGCTGCCGCCGATAGAGTTCGCTCATGCTGCTTCGGATCCGTTCTCAGTGAGGGTACTGCGCCCGGACCTGATGGGCAAGGTCCTTACCCTGGTCCCCAGATCACCCCTGGATGAGCTTGAGCACGCTTTGCGGCATCTGGTTGGCCTGCGACAGCATGGCGGTGGCCGACTGCACCATGATCTGGTTGCGGGTGAAGTTGGCCGATTCCATGGCGAAGTCGGTATCACGGATGGTGGATTC
>JBBQTJ010000336.1:0-3656 GCA_038213315.1 Planctomycetota bacterium | reverse complement strand
CCAGGATGGCTGGCTGAAGCTGGTCGCCGCTCCGGATGGCCGCCGCCTACTGGGCGTCCACCTGATCGGCGAAGGCGCGGCCGAGCTCGTCCACCTGGGGCAGATGGCGATGCTCGCCAACTGGGACGTGGACGGTTTTGTGGCCAACACTTTCAACTTCCCGACCTTGGCGGAGGCCTATCGCCTGGCCGCGATCGAGATCATCCATGATCGGCGCTGACTTGGCTCTGGCAGATGCGCGCTGCGACGAGGTACGTACCCATTTGCGCGCCCGTAAACTTCAAGGTATGCTGAGCAACTGATGTCCCTGCCCTCGCTGACCGCCGATCTGGATTATTTGCGCAAACTGGTGCGCGAGAAAAGCGGCATCGTCCTGGGCGAGGACAAGACCTATCTGGTGGAATCGCGGCTGCTGCCGGTGGCGCGGACCAACGGGTTCAGCGGTTTGGGGCAGATGGTCGCGCAGATGCGCAATGCCACCTTCGGAGCTCTGCATCGCGCCGTCATCGACGCGATGACCACCAACGAGACCTTCTTTTTCCGTGATGTGAACCCCTGGGAGGCCTTGGCCAAGAACGTGCTGCCGGAGGTGCTGACGCGCAAGGCCGCGGACAAGCGCCTGACCATCTGGTGCGCCGCCGCCAGCACCGGCCAAGAGCCCTACACCACTCTCATGGTGCTGCGCGAAACCTTCGCGGCCCGCTTGCAGGGCTGGGACGTCCAGTTCATCGCCACCGACTTGTCCAACGATGTGCTGGCCCGGGCCAAATCCGGTCTGTACAGCCAGCTTGAAGTCGGCCGTGGCCTGTCCGCGCCGCTGCTGACCAAGTATTTCACCGCCAAGGATGGCCTCTGGCAGGTGAAAGACGACCTGCGCCGCATGGTGCAATTCAAAGAGCAGAACCTGCTCGACGGTTTTGGCGGCCTGCCGGTGTGCGACATCATCTTCATGCGCAATGTGCTGATCTATTTCGACCTCGACACTAAGAAGCAGATCCTGGCCCGGGCGCGCAAGCAACTCGCGCCCCAGGGGTACCTCTTTCTCGGCGGGGCCGAGACCACCTTGAACATTGATGATAATTTCGAGCGCAAGCCGTTTGAACGCGCCGGCGTCTATCAGCTCAAGGCCGGCTCGCCCTGCGGCAGTGCGGTGGACACCGGCATCTTCAAGGTGGTGCGGCCGGCAATGGTGAATCCCATGATCCAGGCGGCAGTGGTACCGAAATAGAGTCGCGCCAGGGCGCGGAAGCCTTGCCTGTGGCTCGCCACCCGCCGCGGCCATGATTAGCCGGCCATGAAGAACAGCCTCCTGCCCCTGGTCGCGGCCGCACTCGCGGTGGCGCTCGGCATCCTGGCGATCCGCCCCCACGGTGATGCCCGCGGTGCGGCCGGCCCCGAGGTCGGCCCCGGCATCTACGCCCAACCCCGGGCCGCCACGCCCGCCTCGCCCTTCATCGCGCAGGTGGCCGTGCACGGACCCACGAGCAGTGCGAGCGTCGCCTGGCGTACCGTGGTGCTCAGCGGCCTCGACCGGGCACCGGTCACCAATGCCTGCCTGCTGGCCCTGGCTGAACGCATCACCGCCGAGGGTGGCACTGTCATCCTTGATCCCGCGCCCCGTCCGCCCCTTGACCGCATGCCGCCCCAGGCCTTGCCGGCCGATCATCGCGTGACCGTGGCCACCACCAGCGGCGCACCGCCGGCGGATCCGGCCAGCGGCGCCACCGTGGTGCTGACCGTGACGGCCGAACGGCTGGCCCTGCCAGCTGGTCATCCGGCGGCGGCCCTGATGCCTGTGCCGGCCTGGTCCGGAACGGCCGAGCTGACCATCACCATTCCGCCCAGCCCCGGGGCACCGTGGTCGGCGTGGTATGCCGGCGCCGGGCGCGAGGCCGCGGAGGCCGTCCTCGCCGCCTTGGCCGGGCGCGGCGTGACGGCGCCGATGCGGGTGTCCGATTGGGGCTCGGCCTTGCCGCAGCCGCCCTCGACCGATGGACTGCACTGGTATGCCGCCGTCCAGGATGGCGGCCTGCGTGCCTGGCTCGGACAGTTCCAGGAACTCAGCCAAAGCGATGCCGAAGGCCGCCCCGTCGTCCCCGCCGACCTCGCCCGGCGCCTCGGGCCGAACACCATGGGCGAACGCAAATGGGACGAAGATCCGACCATCGCCGCGCCGCTGCGCGGGTGGACCACCAACCATGACGGTCTGATCAGCCACCTCACGCTGCAAACCGCCACCGGCGGCTATGCCCTGGTGCTGTGGCAGGAATTGGCCCAGGCGCAGGCCGCGCGCGCCTTGGCGCGCTGAGCGCTTGCGGCCGCGCGCTTCGGCTGCGCAACGCCGAAGCCACTCATTGTCCAAACGCTCGCCATGGCCAGACTCCGCAGCTATGATCGATGGCATCCTGCTGGTTGGTTTTGGTGGTCCTACGCCCGGCTGCTGTGAACGGCGCGCCAACTGCCCCCGCACGCCGGGCTGCGAGGCGGAATGCTTCGTCGCCGGCATCTTCGGCGACAATCCCGCGCGTCGGGCCCGGGTCGAGGAAGTCACCCACCACTACCACACACTGGGCGGCTTCAGCCCCTACAACCCCCTGACCGAGGCCCAGGCCTCCGCCTTGCAGGCCGCCCTGGCTGCCCGTGGCCACGCCCTGCCGGTGGGGGTGGGCTACCGCCATTGGCGGCCTTGGGTGAAGGACGGCGTCAGCGGACTGCGCCAGCGTGGCTGCACCCAGATGCTGGTGGTAGTGCTGGCCCCGCACCAGTCATCGGTCAGCTGGGACTGGTACCTGAAAACAGCCGCCGAAGCCGTCGAGGCCCTGGGCCCGGGCGCGCCCATCATCGCCGACGTGCTGCCGCCTTGGTGGAACACCCCCGGCTTCGTCAGCGCCAACGCGGCGCGGGTGCGCGAGGCCACCGCCGGCTGGGCTGCCGACCGCTTCAACGCTGCCGAGCTGATCTTCACCGCCCATGCGGTGCCGCGCCCAGTGGAAAGCACCTCGCCCTACCGCAGCCAGTTCGCTGAAACGGCGCGCCTGACTGCCGAGGCCCTAGGCCATCCGCAGCACGTCATCGCCTTCCAGAGCCAGCCCAGCGACAGTGCCGTGCCCTGGTCCGCACCGACCATCAGCGAGGCCCTGCGCGCCGCCAAGGCCGCTGGCCGCAGCGAGGTGGTGGTGCAAGCCGCCGGCTTCCTGGTCGACCACACCGAAGTGCTGTACGACCTGGACCACGAAGCCGCTGCCGAGGCCAAGGCCCTGGGCCTGGGTTTCACCCGCGCCCGGTGCGTGCATGATCATGCGGATTTCATCGCCATGCTGGCGGATGGCATCATCGCCCGCGGCTCCGCCGCCTCTGCCTGACGCCGGAGCCCTCATGCGCTTACTCGCCCTGCTCGCCCTGTGCGCCGTCGTCACCGCCGAGGACAGCCTGGGCGCGCGCTTGGCCCGGGCGGCCGGCGAGGCCGATCCGCTGATCCAGGCCGCCCCTGTCGGCCGCGCCAAGGCGTTGGGCGCAGCGGCGTCGACCTGGGGCACCGGCCGGGGACTTGCCGCGCATCAGCGCCGCGAGATCACCGGATTGATCACGGTACAATGCGTGCCGGGCACCGATCCGGTGGCGGTCCTGGCGGCTCACGGCCTGACCCTGGCGTCAGT
>JBBQTJ010000335.1:0-3661 GCA_038213315.1 Planctomycetota bacterium | reverse complement strand
ACCGGCCCCGGGCGCACGCTGACGGTCCAGGTGCAGGTGCCGGCCGGCGCCCCGGCGGATCTGGGGGTCGGGATACAGGTGCGCAACGCCCATGGCCGCTGGTTCCAACGTGGGCTGCCCGGTGTGCTGACCCCGGGCACCCACAGCCTGAAGGTCGACCTGGATGAACCGGGTGGGCTGGTGGATGAGCCCGGCGCCAGCGCCCTGACCTGGCGCGATGCGGACCTGGGCAGTGTGGCGGGCCTGTATTTCTGGTCGACCCGGCCATCGCGGGCGGTGCTGTCCGTTGGCGGCTGGGGCGTGAGCGCCGCAGCGCGGCCGCTGGCGACCGCCGGCATCTTGACCGCAATGCGCCTGGATCAGCCCCGAGTGACGGCGGGCGCTCGGTGGACCTGCGAGGTCATGCCCGAACCCTTCCCGGCGGTGCCCGAAGACCCTGCGGAGTTCGCTCTGGATCTGGTGGTGTCCCGACCGGATGGCAGCGTCGAGCGCCTGCCCGCCTTTGCGTGGCAGCCGATGCGCCATCAGGACCGCGGCGATTTGGAAGAAGTCCTGCCCGCCGGTCCGCCTCGCTTCCAGGCGCGCTGGCGCGCGCGGGTCCCCGGCGTGCACCACCTGCGTCTGGAAGGCAGCTGGGGCGGCTCGGCCACGCGCGCGTGGACCCTGCCGGACGTGACGGTGAGCGGACCCGCCTGGGATGGCTATGCCCGGGTCGACCGCACCGATCCACGCTTCCTGCAGGTCGAGGGCCACTGGTGGTGGCCCCTGGGCCTGAACATCAACAACCCGTGGGACCTGCGCTGCCGCGATATCCTGGCGACGCGGCTGACCCCGGGGCGCGGCAGCCTGACCTATGATGCCTACCTGACGCGCTTGGCTGCTGGTGGCGGCGATGCGGTAGAGATCTGGATGAGCTCGTGGAATCTGGCCCTGGAATGGCGCGGCGATTGGCCGCCTTACCAGGGTCGAGGCCGCTTTTCACAAGAAAACGCCAGCCGCCTCGACCACATCCTGGACCGGGCCTGGCAGCTGGGCGTGCGCGTCAACCTGGTGATCAACAATCATGGCATGGGCTCGGACAGCACCGACGCCCAATGGCAGCACAACCCCTGGAACAGCGCTCTGGGCGGACCAGTGGCGCATGCGCGGGATTTTTTCAGCGATCCGGTGGCCCTGGCCGGGCAGGACCGGATGCGGCGCTACCTGGTCGGCCGCTGGGCCGAGCACCCGGCGGTGCTGGCCTGGAAAATGTGGAGCGAGATCAACCTCACCGCCGCCGGCGACCAGGCCCTGGCGTGGCACGAACGCGCCGCGGCCGATTTCCACCGTCTGGATCCCTATGCGCATCCGGTCACCACCCACTGGGCCGGCGACTATCGCACCCCGGATCGGCGCATCGTGCGCCTGCCGGGCTTGGACATGATCACCATCGACGCCTACCACGACAGCGGCCAGGGCATCGCCGAGCTGCTGCGCTCTTCAACCTTGGCGCGGGATGGCCTGGGTGCCTTCGGCAAACCCATTTTGGTGGCGGAATACGGCGGCAATTGGAATGGTACCAGCGTCGACCAGATGGCCGCCGAGCTGGCCGTCGGCCCGTGGGCCGCCCTGGTCACCGGCCACGCCGGCGCGCCCATGCTGTGGTGGTTCGAGTGGGTCGACCAGGGCGCGCGCTATGGCCAGTACGGCGCGCTGCGCCGCTTCATCGCCGGCGAGGACCTGCGCAGCCGCGCCGACAGCATCGCCAAAGCCGTAGACCTGCGCGCCGTCGGCCCCGCCGGCGGCCTGTGGGCCAAAGCCTGGAGCCGCCCCGGCCGCCTGCTTGGCTACCTGCTCGACGCCCCGTGGGGCCGCAGCGGCAGCAACGCCCGCCTGCTCGAAGGCGTCACCCTCGCCATCGGCGACGCCATCGCCCTCGGCACCATGACGGTGGAGTGGTGGGACTGCGATCGCGGCGAGGTGCTGGAACGCACTGTCATCGCCCATCCCGGCGGGGCACTGACGCTCAGTGCGCCGGCTTTCAGCCGGCATCTGGCGTTCAAATTGACAAGAGAGTAGGCCGCCGCCGGGCAGGTGCGCGGCTACGCAACGCAATCCCCACGCTTCCTGATATATATTGATGCCCTTGTCGCCGGCTATTGCCAGCCACGCCGACTTCAGCGATTTCGACGGTCAGCTTGGACTCCAGTTCGAGGGTCGCCAGCAGCGCGTTGATGGCGATGCCCAGGCGGAGCGGACAATGGCGGACGTGTGCAGCGTGGCGGGTCGCCCACGATCTACCGCCGAGGCCCCGGCGCATCGCCTGGACGGTAGCTGCCGTGCCCGCGTGCCACCGGCTTGCTCTTCCGCAGCGCCGACGCAGGGGCGTTGAACAGGTCGGGGTGCGCGTGCAGCGCCTCGTCGAAGGTGGCCACGGTCAGGCTGCCGGCGTTGCGCGAGCGAACGCCGACGATGTAGTCCGCGAAGTCGCCCTTGCCGGTGCGGTAGCGGTCCACGGCCTCGCGCACGGTGTCCTTGTCCTCGATGACGAAGAGGCTGGTGTCGAGTAGCTTCGCGAACATTCCGACGATCTCCGCCCGGTCGATCTTGTAGGCACGGGCAAGCACCCACACGGTCTCGCAGAGGGTGACCGTCGAGAGGTAGGCCTTCCGTTGCTGCTTCTCCAGCCCGAGCATGAGGGCCGAGGCTTCTTGGAACTGCTTGGCGTCGTCCTGGGTCAGGTAGCGGACAAGGACGTTGGTGTCGAGGCCGATCACCGCCGCGTTCCCACCTTCTCGATCACCGCGCCCGCGATGGCGCTGTCCATCTCCTCCAGGCTGATCGGTTTCCGGCGGGGCCGGTGGAGGAGACCCGCGAGGGCCGACACCGAGCCAGTGATCCGGTGCATGACGACATCACCGTTGGCGGCGATGGCGAAGTCCACCTGATCGCCCTCCGCCACGTGGAGGTGCTCCCGGATGGGCTTGGGGACCGTGATCTGACCCTTGCTGGTGAGCGTCGAGGTGGGCATGGCGTGGCTCCTGATTTCCTTACCTATAGTAAGGAATTTATTGAGGCGTGCAACCCGCATCTGGCGAGGCCGATCCAGGTGCGCGCAGGCGCGTCATCTCTGCGGGCCAAACTCAGGACAGTCGCCTTTTGACAGGGCCAAACTCAGGACAGGGCCAAACTCAGGACAGTCGCCTTTTGACAAACTCAGGACAGTCGCCTTTTGACAAACTCAGGACAGTCACCTTTTGGATACTGAGTGGAAGGTATTAGCTCTAAGGCATTGCTGCCCCTGGGGAAATAAATGTGTGTCCTGAGTCCTCTTCGGCGACGGATTGTTGCGCAGGTTGTCCAGCATTGGAAGTCAGTGGGAGGTTGCCCTTCCCCTGGTGCGGACGCTCGACGTCGTTAAAACACAGAAACATAGAGGGCTAGGCACTGTAAACAACCGGTCTCCTGGGAACCAAAGTGTTTCCCACAGCGCCTTTTAATCATTCGGTGTTTCCAGACCTATTCAGTCATAGGGCGCTGTGTATCCGTCCGGCGCCCACCCTCCCCTGATCACCGCGCCGCGATAATTTAGCGGGATGCGGCCAGGGCAGCCGGGGTGAGGTTGGCGAGATTCTGCTTCCTGCCGCGCCGGTGGAGGAGCAGCGCCGGGGTCACCGCAGTG
>JBBQTJ010000334.1:0-3665 GCA_038213315.1 Planctomycetota bacterium | reverse complement strand
GGCCAGCAGCGGCCCCTGGCTGCACGACGGCCGCGCCCTGGACCTGGACGATGCGGTCCGCGCCCATGGCGGCGACGCCGCAGCCAGCGCTGCCGCCTACGCGGACGACGCGGCGACGCGGGACGAGGTCCTGGCCTTCCTGCTGGCCCTTCGCCTTCGGGCCGTGGGGTCGGCGACGCCATGAATGCTTAAAATTTCAGGGACATGACGACGCCCTGGAGCGCGGTGGTGGCCTCACCTACCGCGCTGCCGGCGACGACCGGCGGCGGCGTCGCCGGCACGCGCCTCACAGAGAGGCGAGGAAGCGCAGCAACGCCTGACGCTCGGCAGCGGGCAGGCGACGGAAAGCCTCGCGGGCGGCGGTGGCCTCGCCCCCATGCCAGAGGATGGCTTCGGCGGGGCCCCGGGCCCGGCCGTCGTGCAGCAGCAGTTCGTGCTGGTTGACAGTGCGCAACAGACCCAGGCCCCACAGCGGCGCGGTACGCCACTCGCTGCCCGAGGCGCCGTCGGGGGCCGGACCCTCGGGGCGGTGATCAGCCAGGCCCTCACCCAGATCGTGCAGCAGCAGATCGCTGTAGGGGCGGATGGTCTGGCTGCCCAAGGTCGGGATGTCCGCCACCGCTCCGGTGCGCAGCTGCGGCGCGTGGCAGCTGTCGCAGCGCAAGGCCGCGAAGAGGCTCTCGCCCCGCAGGACCTGGGGCTCGTTCCGGTCGCGGCGGGCCGGTACCGCCAGCATGCGCAGGTACTCCACCACGCGCTGAAGCTTGTGGTCGGAGAGCTCTGGGCTGCCGCCGTTGGGGGCGTTGCGGGCGGCCGCCTGGCTGGCGGTGGCATGGTCGTTTTTGCTAAGGGACGAGGTGATCCCGAGGTCGCCGGCAAAGGCCTTCACTGACTGGTGCTCGACGGTAGTGGCCCCGCCCTTCCAGCCGAAGCGGCCCGGGCGGCGCTGTCCGCTGCGCGGCTCGGCGACCCAGCGCACCCTGCCACTGATGCCGTCCTGGTTGCGATCGTCGGGATCAGCCAGGGCCACAAGGGTCTCCTCGGGCACGGCTTCCAGCAGGCCGACGCCGATCAGCGCCGGGGCAGTGCGTCCCGAGAGGCGCAGATCGGCGGCGAAGGGGCCGTAGCCAGGCTCCGATAGCGTATAGCGCGGCTGGCGCAGGCTGAAGGCGGTGCCGTCCGCGTAGTGGCCGGAGATTTCTTCCCAGTCGATAGCCACGCTCGCCTCTGGCGGCACGCCGGGGATGGCCTTGTCCTGGAGCTGGTCGCCGTAGACGGGGTCGGGCATCTCGTTGCCGTCCGGGCCGGGGACGCTGAGGCGCAGGAGCATGGATTCGAGTGGCGCGCCGCGGGTCGCGGGCGGCCGGCCGCGGCCGTCGCGGAAGTGGCAGGCCGAGCAATTGGTGGCGTTGAAGAGGGGGCCCAGGCCGTCGCGGCCTTCGGCGCTGGCGGGGGCCACCACCCAGGCGTCGTTGAAGAAGCTGTTGCCGACTGCGAACGCGCGGCGCTGGGTCTTGCTGAGCGCCGGGGTCGGCAGGGCGAAGGCGTCGGGCGAGACGTCGTGCACGGTGGCTGCCCCGCCAGAGCGGTCATCGCCCGGGAGGGCCTCAACCGGGGCGAGGTCCGGGGTCCGCACGCTGTCGCCGACGCAGCCCACCGTGACCGCCAAAAGCAGGGCACCCAGCCCGGCGCCGACCAGGGCGAGCGTCTTCATCGCGCCACCTGGGGCGGGAAAAAGAGAAAGTAGAGCCTCGGCAGCAGCCGGACCAGGCGTGGTCGCATGGCCGGGACATATGCTATTGAAAAAGTATTTTCAAAGTCTTATTCCTGCCAACTCTCCCCCGGAGCCCACATGCGCCTGCTCGCCGCCCTCGCTGTCGTTCTCGCCACCCTTGCTGCCAGCACCAGGGCTGTCGCCGTCGAACCCAGCGAGGTGATCGCCACCCACGCCGAGTTGGCTTGGCGCAGCTACGGCGCCGCCGCCAGCGCCGCCAGCCTCTTGGCTGCGCGCATCGATGCCTTCGCGGCCAACCCCGACCAGGCCAGCCTGGAGGCCTGCCGCGCGGCCTGGCGCGAGGCCCACGCTTCCTACTCGCCCACCGAGGTCTTCCGCTTCCAGGATGGGCCCATCGATCGGGAGGGCGGCCCCGAGACCAAAATCAACGCCTGGCCCCTGGATGAGCAGTGGGTGGACGCGACGCTGGACGATCCCACAGCGGGGCTGATCAACAGAACTGCGCCGCTGACGGCCGAGCTGCTGATCGCCGCCAACGAGCAGGACGGCGAGAAGAACATCGCCACCGGCTACCACGCCATCGAGTTCCTGCTGTGGGGCCAGGACCGTGATCCGGTGGGTCCGGGCAATCGCCCGCTCAGCGACTTCACCACTGCGCCCCAGGCCGCCCGCCGTCGGCAGTACCTTCAGCTTTCGGCCCAGCTGCTGACGACGCATCTGAGCCAAGTCCTGGCGGAGTGGGCCCCAGGGACGGCCAACTATCGCCAGCGCCTAATGGCGGGGCCGCCGGCCGCGGGCCTGCACGCGGCCTTCACCGGGCTGGTCATGATGGCGGGGGACGAGCTGAGCGGCGAGCGCATGGCCGTGGCCTACGAAACCCAAGACCAGGAAGAGGAGCAGAGCTGCTTCAGCGACAGCACCTGGCAGGACATTCAGCAGAACATCGCCGGCATGGCCATGGTCTGGACCGGCCGCCTGGGGGACTGGCAGGGGCCGTCCCTGCGCGCCTTGGTGGCGGCCCGTTCAGCGACCGCGGCCCAGGCGATGGACGCGGCCCTGGCCGACAGCGTCGCCCGCGCTGCGGATATTCCCCAACCCTTTGACCAGGCCCTGGGCGGAGGCAACGACAGCCCCGGCCGCGCCGCCCTGCTGGCCGCCATCGAAGCCTTGGAGGCCCAGGCCGACGCCACCGTTGGCGCCGGCCAAGCCGTGGGCGTCGTGCTCGACTTCGGCGCCAACGCCAACAACGCCATCGTCGGCTGCAAGGAACTCATCGACAATTCCGGCGAACTCATCGCCCTGCTGAAAAGCGGCAAGCCGGCCGAGGCCGGAATATTGGCCGATGCCATGTTCAAGCGCTGGCTGAGCATCGAGACCGCCATCACGCCCATCGCGCCGACCCTGTATCGGGATATCGAGGCGGCCCTTTTCGGTCTGCGCTCGGTCGCGCGCTCGGCCCAGCCCAACCTGGCCACGGCGGCCGCGCGGCACATTGCCCTGCAAGCCGCGCTGAAGAAGGTCCTGCCGCTCCTCCAGACCGGCAAGTGATCAGCGGCTGGCCAGACGCGCGAGGAGCCGGTCGGGATCGTCGGAGACCTGGAGCAGGGCGTGGTGCACCGGGGCCAGGAAGCCCTCGGCCACGGCGCGCTCCAGCCAGATCAGCAGAGGGGCCCAGTAGCCGTCCACGTCGAACAGGCCGATGGGCTTGGCATGCAGGCCGAGCTGGGCCCAGGTGAGGATCTCGGCCAATTCCTCCAAGGTGCCGATGCCGCCCGGCGCGGCGATGAAGCCGTCCGCCAGCTCGGCCATGCGCTGCTTGCGGGCATGCATGCTGGCGACCACCTCAAGCCGGGTCAGGCCGCGATGGGCGACGATCTCGCTGTTGAGGTGGACTGGGATGACGCCGATCACCGTGCCGCCGTTGGCCAGT
>JBBQTJ010000333.1:0-3696 GCA_038213315.1 Planctomycetota bacterium | reverse complement strand
ACGGTCTTGGCCGCTGGCTTCGCGCCAGCGGTCGACCAGCGCGACCAGCGCCTCGATCTCGCCCAGGGCCGCCAGGCTGCGGCCCAGCTCGGCGTGCAGCATGACGAGCGGCCGTTCGATCCGCCACGCCGCCGGACCGTTCGCGCCCAGCAGGTCGGCCCAGGGCCGCGGCTTGCCGTCAGGGCCGAGGGGCGGGGCCGCATCCGAAGTCGGGGCAGCCCGCCCGGACAACAACGGCGCCAGCCCGGTCAGAGCCCAGTCTGGCCGGCCGGGGTAGGTGCGGCGCCAAGCGGCGAGCAGGGTAAACAGCAGCGTCCGGTCCCCGGCCGAGGCCTTCGCCAGGCGTTGCTGCCAGTCTTTGGCCTGTGCCACCGGGGCTCGACCGTCCTGAATGGCCAGCGCGGCGTCGACGAACCACGCCGCGGGCAGGTCCGTGCCGCCGGCCGGTTCGCTGGCGGGTACCGACAGCAAGGCCACGAAGAGCAGCAGGAATGGACGGATGGGCATGGCGAGACGGTCGTTGATGGGTCGGGGCAGGATAGGTCTGGCGACCTGCCGAACCATTAACAAGTTTATTGCGACTGAGGGTCAACAACCGTGGCGATTGACGCCACCCGCCTCAGCCTACCGCCGCGCCTTCAACACCGCTGTCACCAGCTGCGGGAAGCGGGCCATGGTGGCGGGGAAGGTGACTTCGGGCATGACCACGGTGAAGCCACCGGGACGGACCTCGACGAGCTTGGCCTGGGTCGGCATCAGGGGCCAGGGTTCTGACGGTGTGCCCGGCACCGAGACGTCGATCATCCACGGGCGGGCGAAGCGGCTGGCCTCACCGCCTTCGAGGCGGCGCACCACCAACGGGACGCCGTCCCACTCGCCGCGGCTGATCCAGCCCTGCATCAGGTCTTCCATGTCGAAACCGCGCCGGGCCAGTTCGCGGCGGATCGGCGCGTCGTCCAGGGTGTGGCCGCTGCGGCGCAGGATCCGGCCCACGGCGGGCAGGCCCAGCAGCAGCAGGCCGGCGACGCCGGCGAGGATGCCGGCGCTTTGGCTATTGGCGGTGAGGACGGCGGGCAGCGGCACGGCGCTGGGTCGGAAGTTCGGCGGCAGCAGGTCGGGCAGCAGCAGCCAGGCACCGGCGGCCAGCAGGATCAGGGCGAGGAGTAGGCGCATGGCGGATTCCTTGACCCTGGCATAGCAGCCGGCCGCCGGCGATCACCCGCTGGTCACGGGATGGCGTAAGGCTGTGAGAAACGCCTGGCGCAGGGCGTCGGTGCTCAGCGCGATGCGGCCTAGGTGCGGGGCCAGGGGACGCATCACCTCGCAGCCTCGGCAGGGGTCGGTGCGGGCGATCACCACCAGGGGCCGGTCGGCGTGCGCTTGACGGCAGACCCGGTCGAGGGCGCGCAGGTCGTGGCCGTCGACCTCGGTGGCGGCGCAACCGAAGGCCCGCAGTCGGGCCACCAATGGTTCGATGGTGTGGGTGGCCGCCAGCCAGCCGCCTGGGCCGCGACCGTTGGCATCGATCAGCACCGTGAGCCGGCGGCAGCGGTGATGGCCGGCGGCGGCAAAGGCCTCCCACGCGGCGCCGGTGGTGCAGGTCTGATCGTCGATCATCGCCCATACCCGGCCCGGCACCGTCGCCTGGCGCTCCACCGCCAGGGCCACTGCTGCGCCCAGCACGTCGCTGGTGGTGGTGAAACCGGGGGTGGGGCTGAGGTCCATCGCCAGGGCCTGGTCCGCCAGCCGGCCGATCTCGACCAGCGCGGCCAGTACCGCCAGCTCATAACCTGCCGGGCCCAGCACCACCGCATCCCGGCCCGGCAGCCAGGCGGTGCCCGGCAGGGCATGGGCGGTCGACGGCACCAGAGGCGCGGCCGGCGGATCCAGGTGCGCCAGCCGCCGCAGCAGCATGGTCAGCAGCTCTGCCGATGAACAGGCTTGGCTGAGGTGGCCCCCGCCCGCCGCCACCACCTGGGCGAGCACGCGCAGCCGCACGCGGGCGGCGCTGGCGGTCAGGGAGTCCACCCAGGAGGTCGTCCGGCTTGGCGAGGCGCGCATGCGCGGCCAGCATGGGCGGCGGCGCGGGGCGGGAACCGTCTGAAGTCCGGCAACATCTCGCTGGCCTGACCCGGCGTGCCAGCACACTGCGGCAATCACCGCGAAAGGCTCCGATGCAGATCGTTCCCAATTCCGTCGTCTCCATGCATTACCGCGTCGCCACCTCTGAAGGCGAGCAGGTCGATGCCAGCACGCCGGACGCGCCGCTGACCTTTTTGCATGGCCACGGGCAGATCATCCCCGGTCTGGAAGAGTCCCTGACCGGCAAGGTCGAGGGCCACGTCGCCGATCTGACCATTGCTCCCGAGAAGGCCTATGGCGCCTATGACGACGGCCTGGACCTGCGGGTGACCAAGGATGCCTTCCCCGCCGAGATCCAGCCCCGCCTGCTGCCCGGCTTCCGCTTCATGGCCGAGCACCCTACCGCCGAAGGCCAGCAGGTGATGTTCACCGTCGCCAAGGTTGACGAGCAGGGCGTGTACGTCAGCGGCAATCACCCCCTGGCGGGCAAGACTCTGTTGTTCCATGTCGAAGTGGTGGGCGTGCGCGCTGCCTCCGCCCACGAGCTGGAGCACGGCCACGCGCACGGTGGCCCCGGCTGCGGTCACGAAGATCCTGGCCACGATCATGGCCATGGGCACAAGCATGGCGGGAACTGCGGCCATCAGCACTGAGCCTGTCCACCATCGCCACGAGCCGGCGGTGATGAGGGGGGCGGTGCTGGCGGTCATTCCGGCTTTCAATGAAGCCCAGCGCATTGCGCCGGTGATTGTGGGTCTGCGAGCCCAGGGCCTGCCCGTCCTGGTGGTGGATGATGGCTCACGCGACCACACCGGCGCGGTGGCCCAGCGCCATGGCGCGGCGGTACTGGCGCAAGCGAACTCCGGCAAGGGTGCGGCGATCCTGGCCGGTTGCGCCTGGGCCTGCGCGCGCGGCTATCACAAGGTGCTGCTGTTGGACGGCGACGGTCAGCACGATCCTAGGGAGGCTGCGCGTTTGATCGAGGCCGGGCACGGCGCGGACTTAGTGATCGGCAAGCGCCTGCTGCGCTGCGAGCGGCAACCGTCTTTCCGCCGGGCGCTGAATCGGCTCTCCAGCCTGCTGATCACTGGCCTGGCGGGTCGGCGCATCCGCGACAGCCAGAGCGGCTTCCGCCTGTGTCGCAGCGATCTGCTGCTGCGCCTGCCCCTGGCCGGCTGCCATTTCGATCTGGAAAGCGAAATGTGCATCCTAGCCGCGCGGGCCGGCCTGCGGGTACGCGAAGTACCGATCACGGTCATCTACAATGACAAGGTCTCGGGCGTCCACCCGCTGTGGGATACCTTGCGCTTTCTGCGCGCCTGCGTGGTGGCGTGGACGCGGGCGCGTCGCCATCTGCGGGCGGCGCAGCCGCGGTCGCACCGCGAAGCGCAACGCGCGCCGCGCGTCGCCTCCCGCGCTTCGGCCTGATCAGCCCGTGGCGGCGTCACGGAGTGCCATCGACCTACCCCGCCATCGCCCAGCGCCTCAGGCAGGCGATGAGCACGTCGGGATCGATGGGCTTGGACAGGTAATCATCCATGCCGGCGGCCAGGCAGCGTTGGCGATCACCATCCAGGGCATTGGCGGTCAGGGCGATCACCGGCACGCGCGGCA
>JBBQTJ010000332.1:0-3705 GCA_038213315.1 Planctomycetota bacterium | reverse complement strand
ACCACCTGGCAGCAGCCAGGCCCCTTCGACGGCTGGGCCGAAGCCGGGCTCAAGCTGCAGCAAGTCATGGCGGGACAGCCAGGTGACCGGGGTGCCGGCGGCCGCCAAGGCGGCCATATGGGCGGCCGCGGCTGGACGTTCGCTGGGCTGCAGCAGGGGCAGCAGGCCGTCGCCCAATTGCAGGTCCAGGCCCTGGCAGCCACCCAGTTCCTCTGCGACCGTGCTCCAGCGCAGCAGGCTGGCCACACCCATGCGCCAGCGGTCATCGCAGGATTCGGCTTCATGATGCGGCGCCAGCATGCCGGCGGCGGCCCAGCTGGCCTCACGCGCCTCGCTGGCGGCATCGAACACGGTCACGGCCAAGCCGGCCTGGGCCAGGCGCCAGGCACAACTTAAACCGATCACTCCACCGCCGACCACCGCGACGCGTTCAGGCATGTAGGACCAGATACAATTTATTGCCCAACAAGGTGAGGATGAAATTCGCCACCAACACCGCGAGGCTGGCCTGAACGACAGCGCGGGTGCAAGCCTGGCCCACGCCGGTCGCGCCGCCCATGGTGCGCAGACCTTGGCGGCAGGCGACCAGGCCGATGATCACGCCGAAGAAGGGGCACTTGGCGATGCCCACCATCACATCCCAGGTGGCCACATATTTCATCGCCTGGAACCAGTAAGCGCCAGCATCGACGCCCCAGATCTCGACGCACAGGATATGGGCCGAGACCACCCCGATCAGGCTGCCCAGGGCCCCCAGGATGGGCAGCAGCGCGGTGCACGCCAGCACCCGCGGCGCCACCAGGTAGCTGAGTGGGCTGGTGCCCATGACGCGCAAGGCATCGATCTGCTCGGTCACCTTCATGGTGCCCAGTTCGGCGGCGATATTCGAGCCGACGCGGCCCGCCACCATCAAGGCGGTCATCACCGGACCAAGCTGGCTGACGATCGAATAGTTGATCATCGGCCCGCTCATCACCTCGGCGTTGAAGCGCACCAGTGTGGCATAGCTCTGCACCGCCAGCACCAGCCCCATCGACGACCCGGTCACCAGCACCACCACCAGGCTGAGGTAGCCGATGTGGTACAACTGCGTGATCAGCACCTCGCGCCGCGGTCGGTCGCGCACCAAGGCGCCGGCCACCGCCGCCAGCATCATCCAAGATTCACCGATCGCGCGCAGGAAATCGATGGTGAGGCGACCCATCACCACCAGGAACCCGCGCGCAGTGCGTCGGGGATGGCTGATATAGGTGAACGGGTTGACGATGGCCACGGGGGGGTTGTAGGCCCCCTGAATCTAGAACAACCGGTTGAGTCCGTTCAGCGCCGCGACGCGATAGGCCTCGGCCATGGTGGGATAGTTGAAGGTCGTGCTGACGAAGTACTTCAACGTGTTGTTCGGCGGCGGCTGGTTCATGATCGCCTGGCCAATGTGGATGATTTCGGAGGCCTGGTCGCCGAAGCAGTGGATGCCCAGGATCGCCAGGGTCTCGCGGTGAAAGAGGATCTTGAGCATGCCGGTGGTATGGCCGGTGATCTGCGCCCGGGCCAAGCTGCGGAATAGGCTGTGACCGACCTCGTACGGCACCTTGGCTTCGGTCAACTCGCGCTCGGTGCGGCCCACCGAGCTGATCTCGGGGCTCGTGTAGATGCCCGTGGGGATGTCGCGGCCCAAGCCCGGTTCTTGCTCACCGCCGACCAGATGCTGGGCAGCGCGACGGCCCTGATCGTAAGCAGCGCTAGCCAGGCTGGGGGCGCCGATCACGTCGCCGACCGCATAGACGGTGGGCACGGGCGTACGGTACAGGTCATCCACGGCGATCAGACCACGGACATCAGGCGGGATGCCCAGGCCTTCAAGCCCCAGGCCTTCGGTGTTGCCGGCGCGGCCATTGGCGAACAGCAGCGCCTCGGTTTTCAGGCGCTTGCCCGATTGCAGGTGCAGGATCACCCCGTCGTCCTGGGTTTCGATACGTTCCATCACTTCATTGTGACGCAGCAGCACACCTTGCTCGCGCAGGTGGTACGACAGGGCATCGATGATCTCGTCATCCAGGAAGGCGAGCAGCTTGTCGCGGGTGTTGACCAGATTCACCTTGATGCCGAGGTTGCGGAAGATGCTGGCGTATTCGCAGCCGACCACGCCGGCGCCATAGATGGTGATCGACTGGGGGGTCTCCTTCAGGCCCAGCACGGTGTCGCTGTCCAGGATGCGGGGATGGGAGAAGTCGACGCCCGGGGGGCGAAAGGGCCGCGAGCCGGTGGAGATGATGATGCCCAGGCGGGCGCGCAGGGTCTCGATCGAGCCGTGGGGCTCGGTCACCTCCACAGTGTGGGCATCGACCAGGCGGGCGACGCCGCGGATCACCTCGACGTGATTGCGATCATAGAAGCCGGCACGCATGGACACCTGGCGCGAGATCACCCCCTCGGCAGTCTTCAGCAGCCGCGGGAAGGACACATCCAGCCGCTCGCCCAGGGCCCCGAGCAGAGGATTAGTGCGCACCTCCATCAGCCGGCCGACGGCATGGCGCAGGGCTTTGCTGGGGATGGTGCCCCAATGGGTGCAGCCGCCGCCCACCTGGCGGTGGCGCTCGACCACACAAACTTTTTGGTCGCGCTTGACCGCCTGCATGGCGGCACCTTCACCGCCCGGACCGGCGCCCAGGACGATGACATCAAACTCCTTCATGGTGACTCCCGAGGTTGTGGCTGCGAGCGGAACCTAAGGCGAAACCGGGGTGCGCCAGTGGCGAACCGCACATCGCCGCTCTGCGCACGGGGCATCACTGGGCATTCATCATATCTCTTCAAGATCGCAGTATCGTCGTCCCTGCCGCCAGCAGGTCAGCGCCGCCGCATGCCACGGACTGATCGGCAACCCCGCCTGGGCCTCGGGCGGCGCCCACACTGCGACGAAGCCAGGTTCACAGCGCAGCGCGGCACCGCGCTCCAAAGCCGGTACCGTGTAGAAGGTGGCGATGAAGCGCTGACCACGCCACAGTTCTACTGCCACCGGCAGGTCGGCTGCGACTTCCAGCGCGAGTTCCTCGCGGAGTTCCCGCCGCAGCGCGGCGCTGGCGTCTTCACCGGTCTCGATCCGGCCGCCAAAGCAGGTCAGCTGATCGGCGGCGTGACGGCTGCTGCTGGGGCGCAATTGCCACAGCAGCCATCCCCGGGGATCGGTCAGCAGAGCGCAGGCGTACTCGGGGACGCGCATGGATGCTACGGTGCTGCAGCGGTGGAGCAGGCAATGCGTGGGATCTTGGCCGACGGCATCTTGCTCCTGCGGCGTGGTGGTGCGACACTGCCGTGATGCCGCGCCTGACCTCCTTTGCCATTTGCACGCCTTCCGGGGATCTGTCGGCGACATTTGCGGCGCTGCTGGCGGCCAGCGGCGCGCCAGGACGATTGAGCGGTGCGCTGCAGGACGACCTGCTGGCCGTGGCGAGGTCAGCCCTGGCGGGCGCGCCGGCCGATCTGGTCCTGCTGGCCAGCACCAAAGGTGATGCCGATGCCCACGCTGCGGCGCTGGTGGATGAAGGCGAGTCCAGCGGGAGCCCGGCGGCCCTGGCGCGGTTCCTGGCGGAGCATCTGGGGTGTCCGGCGGTGGTGGTCGGTGCGGCCTGTGCCAGCGGTTCCTTGGCGGTGATGGTCGGCGCGCGTCGCCTGCTGGCTGGTGCGGTCAAACGGGTGCTGGTGCTG
>JBBQTJ010000331.1:0-3725 GCA_038213315.1 Planctomycetota bacterium | reverse complement strand
TGCGGCTCCTCGGGCTCAGCTGCGCCCTGCTGGACGGCTCGGGAACGCGGCAGGAGCGTTGGGTGTAATGGCGGTGCTGAAGCACGGTAACTGCCCTGGCCCGCCGCCAGCGGCAGATCCTCCAAGTCGGCGTGCGGACCTTTATGCCCAGGCAATGCCCGCAGGGTAGACTCCTGCGGATTACTTCCCCAACGGGCATGCTGAGCCCCGGCGCGTGCCGTCAGGGTCCGCGGTTCGACCGTCACATCTGGGGCGTGCAGGCGTGCAGCCGGCAGAAGGTTGCGGGCTCGAGAATCCCAGATTGCCGGCGATGGTGGCTCATGGGTGGAGCCGGCTTGAACTCGACCGTCTCCTCACCGACTTGCGGGCGCGCTGGCGATGACACGAGCGGCAATGAAGGCCCCTGTCGGATTGACTCTGAAGTGGCTCCGACTCACTGGGCGACCATGCATCGCACCTGCCTGTGTATTGTGCTTACCGTCAGTCTTGGCGCGCTTGAGGTCGTCGGGGAGTGCCCTTGGCTGGAGCGCACCCTGCGGGCGGAATGGCGCTTGGCGCCCTTAGGCGCAGTACTCGATGAAGTGGCCGGCCGCGGCGAGGTGATGCAGGAACGCTCTCCGGGCGCCATCCAGTTGGCCGCCCAGGCCAAGGTCGCCTTGGTAGCAACGAGCCGTCAGCCGTTGCGCCAGGTGTTGGCCGACCTGGAAGCGGCAGCCTATGTGCACCTCACGGCCACGCCCCAGCGCCTGGAAGTGCGGACCTGGCGTGAGTGGCGCGATGCCCGGCGGCGACCGGTGTCCTACGACCTGCGACAGTATGGCATCGGGCTGGACGTGGAGGATCGGTCAGCGCCGCTGCAGGGCCTGGGACGCGATGATAGCGGCGGTGGAGGGTCTTTGTTCAGTGCCACCGCGGACCGGGCGCAAGCTGGCCCCGAACCCATGAGCCATTGGCTGACGCAGACCATCCGCAATCTGGATCAGGCCCAGCGTGAAGAGGTGGGCGCGGTGCTGCGCCTGCTGCTGACGCCTGAGGAGGAGGCCGCCCTGACCACAGCCCTGGAAGAGCATGCGCGCGGTGCCCTGGCCACCACGCGTTGGGTCGTGACCAGCGGGATTCTTGACCCCGGCCAAGCGTTGACCGCCGGTGTCGTGTCAGCGACGGTGGCTCGGGACTTGGCCTCGCGTCTGCATCCCGTCCGACGCCTGGTGTTGACCGCCCTTGATGGCCAAAAGGTCACCGCCACCGATGGGCAGGAACGTACCATGGGATGGGACGTCGACATTGTCAGTGCGGGCATGGATCCAGGGGTGAGCCCCTATCGCAGTGGACTGGCCGTCGAGTTGCGCCCCACCCGCGGCAATGCAGCCATCGAACTATCCCTGAAGCTGAGCTGGATTGAGCCGTTGGCCTCGGCCACCACGGCCTTGATCGCTCCGTCGCGTCGGTCTGCGGGTGAGGTGGCCTTGACGGCCAAGCCAGGCGATGCAGCCAATGCCAGCATGACCGAAGGGTACGTGGATCCGGGTAATCGGCTGGTGGTGGATCTGCCTGCCGAATGGGCCTGGACGCCAACCTGCCATCTGGCCTGGGCCGATGGCCGGGCGCTGATCCTGACCGCGCCCCACCCCTCCGGCCAAGCAATGATCCTGGTGGAGGCCCTGCCATGAGGACGTGCGCCATCCTCTGTGCAACGGCACTGCTGACTGCGGCCGAACTGCCGACGTCGGTCAACATTGCGATCAAGGCCCGCCCGCTCATCGACCTCGTCGATCGGTTGGCGCGTGCCTGTGATGCCGGCCTGCTGGTGCAGGCCCGGGTGGTCGACCGTCTCGGCGTTGTCGCCACCTACGAATTCAACGATGCCGCTTGGATGGACGTGGCCGGCATCCTGGCCAAGGACCATCGACTGCTGGTGCGCCTGAACCGGGACCGGCTTGAGGTGGACGATCTTGATGCCGACCTACGTGCCCGGCTGGTGCAGCGCAGCTATCCCATCCGCATGCTATTCGGCCTGCCCGCTGAGCAGCGGGACACCATCAACCTGAGCTTGCCCGACCCCGGCGGCATCGGCTCTCGCCTGTTGCCTCCCATAGTGCCGGCGGAACCGCTCAACACCGTGGGCCTGAGCGAGCTGATCCGCGCTAGCGTCAAGCCCGGCGAGTGGCCGGAAGTCACCAGCGTAGGCGAGTACGATGCCGACCGCACCCTGGTCACCCAGACGCCGGACATGCAGGGCCAGGTGGCGGAATGGTTGACGGCGACTGAGCGCAAACACGCGGTCATGGTGCAGATCACCCTGGTGGCTCTGAGCAGGGATCCGGGTGCCACGGTGCTGGATGCCGCGGCATGGCAGCTGGCCTCTGCCGGAGCGGGCGCCCCCTTGGGGGTGATCGTCGTCCCCGACCGGGGCATGAACTTCCATTGGTCCGGCACCCGCCGCCACGTGCTGATGGACGTGGACCGGATCCAGGGCGTCTATGATCCGATCATGACCGTCATCGCCGACGGCTTGAGGGTCAGTGCGAGTCCGGCCATCACCGTGGCCGGCGTACGGCTGGATGCAGTCCTGCAGCTGGTTGATGGTCAAAAGCTGGGGGAACGGGCCGTGACCACGGCGGATGGCACGCCGCTGCTGACCCTCACCACGGTTGAACGGGCCGAGTCCCGCGTCGCCGACACGCGTCTGGTGCCTCCTGGTGGGGCTGCGGTCTATCGGCTGGGCGAGCGGGTCATCGCCGCGGCGGTGCAGGTGGTGAGGCTGGCGCCCTGAGGCGTCAGCCCGCCCATTCCCCGCTGAACACCGTCACTACTGGTCCGGTCATCACCACTGGTGCATCCTCCCGGAGCCAGGCGATGTGCAGGTTACCGCCTGAGTGGCGCACGATGGCCTCGCGTCCGGGGATGACACCAGTCAGGACGGCGGCGACCAACGTGGCGTAGGCGCCGGCGCCGCAGGCCAGGGTCTCGCCGCTGCCGCGTTTCCAGGTGCGCTGAAGTCAGGGCAGTCATCCCCTGGAATGCTCCGACGCCACGACTTCGGGGATCCACTCCTCGAGCTGGCGGATGCGGGTCTCGTGCAGGGGATGGGTGGACATGAACTCGGGCGTGGCTCCGCCCTGGGTCGACTCGGCCATGCGGGTCCAAAACTTCGCTGCCTCCTGGGGATCATAGCCCGCGCGCACCAAGTACTTCAGGCCCACGTGGTCGGCCTCGCTTTCGTGCGAGCGGCTGAAGGGCAGCAGCACGCCGTACTGGGCCCCGGCCCCGATCAGGCCCATGAGCACGCGCTGCTGGCCATGGTCCAGGTCGCCCATCGAGCCCTGCACGCCCACCATGGCGGTCTGGGTCATGTTCTGCCGCAGCACGCGCTCGGCTCCGTGGTGACTGGTGGCGTGGGCCATCTCGTGGCCGAGGACTACGGCCAAGCCGGCGTCGCTCTGGGTGATGGCGAGAATTCCGGTGTAGACGCAAATCTTGCCGCCTGGCAGGCAGAAGGCGTTCTGTTGGGGATCGTCGAGGACGGCGACCTGCCAATCGAAGTGCTCGTCGGCGCCCACCGCGCCCGCGAGCCTTTTGCTGACGCGCATGACCTGGTCGTAGGCCGGGCCCGAGGTGATGACCTTTGCCTGGGCCGTGACCTCGCGAAAACCCTGGAGGCCGAGGGCAGTCTCCTGCTCGGCCGACAGCCCAAGGCGCGCCGTGCGCCCGGTCTCAGCATTGGT
>JBBQTJ010000330.1:0-3737 GCA_038213315.1 Planctomycetota bacterium | reverse complement strand
CCCTACCTCCTCCAAACCTGATGCCGCTCCCGATACCCCGTCGGACTCTGCCCCATCCCTTGGCGGAACCGGCGACTGAAATACAGCGGGTCAGCAAAGCCAACCTGAGCGGCGATGGCAGCGATGTCCTGATCGGTTTCGACCAAAAGTCGACAAGCCCGCGTCAGCCGCAAACTCAGCAAATGCTTGCCGGGCGAGACGCCGACTTCCCGCTGCCACCAGCGACGGAACGTGGCCGGGGCCAGGCCCTGGGCCTTGGCCAACGCGACGGGATCAGGATCGCCCTGGATTGCGCCTTCCAAAGCGGCGCGCACGCCACGGATGGCCAGGCGGCGCTCATCAAGATCGCCGGGTGAGCGACGCAGCAGGCTCTCGACCAGCAACAACTCAAGCTGGCGGTCGATGCGATCGGCGGCGCCTGGCTCATCGCGCCGCCGCAGCCAGCCCAACAGGGTACGCAGCAGATCCAGCACCGGCTCTGGCTCGCCGATATACCACAGCGGTTGGCGCGGATCCAACAGGCCGAGACGACGCACCTCGTCACGGCTGCCGACGTCGACCGCGAACCACAGTTCTTCCCACTCGGGCTCAGGGCCATAGGTGAAGCGTTCGCCGATGCGCTGGGTCAGAACGCAGGGTGCCCGCACTTTCCAGGTCCGGCCGCCGCACGCATAGCTGCCGCTGCCGCGCAGGATGAACGAGAAGGCGTCGGTGGTGAAGATGGTGTCCAGGGTATCGCGCTTGGCCGGGAGGTAGCCGCAGTCCCGAGTGCGGAAATGCGACGGAAACTGCCGTTCAAGCGAGCGCAAATGCATCCCGCCGCCCTCTGGTGAGCCCGGCCAGAGGTCCGCCAGCAGACCCGGGGTGGTTTGGTGGCGTGCCATACACGACTGAGCATATCGTCCATGCCGGTGAGCAAAGCCTCCATTTATGAGCGGCTTACACCTGCATATACTGGGTGGATCACCAGCCGCCAACCATCGGCGACTGGCCACCCCTGAGCGGAACCTCCCTCCCATGCCCAGTTACGCCACTCCTGACCTCATCACCGTCGGCGTCGTCGGCTACGGCGGCGCCTTTAACATGGGCAAGTACCACCTGGAGCAGATGCGCCAGGCCGGCATGACCCCCAAGGCAGTGGTCGAGCTCGATCCGGTCCGCCTGGAGGTGGCCAAGCTGGACTTCCCCGGCATCGAGACCTACGGCACGGTCGAGGCCATGCTGGCGGCCTCCAAGGTGCAGCTGGTGGTCATCATCACCCCCCACAACACCCACGCCGAGATCGCCCTGAAGTGCCTGGCGGCGGGCCGTCACGTGGTCTGCGAAAAACCCTTCGCCATCACCACCGCCGAATGCGATGCGATGATCGCCGCGGCGAAAACCAAGGGCCTGTGCTTGTCCACCTACCACAACCGCCACTGGGACGGGCACATCCTCAAGGCCGTCGAGCTGCTGCGCAAGGATGCCGCCATCGGCGAGATCGTGCGCATCGACTGCCACATGGGCAGCCACGGCCAGCCCGGCGATTGGTGGCGCAGCAGCAAGACCATCAGCGGCGGCATCATGTACGACTGGGGCGTCCACCTGCTCGAATACGCACTGCAGCTTATCGACGGCGAGGTGGTGGAAGTCAGCGGCACCGCCAAAACCGGCTATTGGGCGCCACGCACTAAATGGGCACAAGACACCATCGAGGACGAGGGCTTCTGCCTGGTGCGCTTCAAAGACGGGCGCTGGCTGACCCTGACCATCACCCAGCTTGACGCCAACCCCCGGCCGGGCTTCGTGACCATCACCGGCACCCAGGGCAGCTACGTGATGGATTTCGGCGATTACACCCTGATCCAACCTCAGGCCGACGGCACCAAGCGCACCACCAAGGGGCGCAATCCCGACGGTCAGCAGCACCTCTACTACCAGAACGTGGCCGACCACCTGGTGAAGGACACGCCCCTGGTGATCACCGCCGAATGGGCCCGCCGGCCGATCCACATCCTCGACCTCGCCGACCGCTCTGCCCGCAGCGGCACAGCCCAGACCGCGCAATACCCCTGAAACGGACCCAGCCATGACCCCCCGCCTTTCCGTCCAGCTCTACTCCCTGCGTGAGGCCGCCGCCAACGGCAACCATCCGCGCATCATCGCCGCCCTAGGAGCGGCTGGCTTCCACGGCGTCGAAACCGCCGGCTTGTACGGCATGACGCCAGCCGCCTTCCGTAGTCTGTGCGCCGATCACGGCCTGGTGATCAGCAGCACCCATGGTCCGCTGCCGACCAAAGAAAATCTCCAAGAGATCCTCGACACCAATCTGGCCTTGGGCTGCCGCTACGCGATCAGCGGCTTCTGGCAGGACCAGTATACCGAGACGCACCTAGCGCAGATGGCGGACCAATGCCGCTGGGCCAGCGAAGCCCTGGCCCCCTACGGCCTAGTCTTCGCGCTGCACAATCATTGGCAGGAGTTCAGCCGCCTGGGCGGACTCATCTGCTATGATTGGATGATCGACCGCTTCCCCGGCCTGACGCTTGAGATCGACACCTACTGGGCCTGCAACTTCGGCGCCGAGCGCCCAGCCGAGATGGTCAACCGCTATCGCGACCGCACGCCGCTGCTGCACCTCAAGGACGGCAATTTCGTGCGCGACCAACCCATGGTCGCCTGCGGCAAGGGCCAGCAGGACTTCCCCGCCATCCTCCGCGCCGCCGATCCCCGGCGCCTGGAATGGGCCGTGGTCGAGCTCGATGCCTGCGCCACCGACATGCTGCAAGCCGTAGTCGATAGTGGGACTTATCTGGCTGGCACCGGCCTGGTGGGACGGCGTCCGCTGGCCGCCAAAGGTTAGATCGCCCTGCGCCCATCGGCCTGCCATAGCTCCCCTGCCGATGGGCGTTAGCCTACGTGTCATGTCCTTGACCGATGTCCTGTTCCGCGGCAACCGCCCGCCGGCCCGGCGGCCAATCTTCCACGACGAGGCGATACGCGCCGACCTGTCCGGCAAAGAGGAACGCGAGGTCCTGGCCAACCTTACGCTGCAATTGTGGGAACGCTTGCAAGAGGGCTTCCGCGAGGACGAACGCGAGGTCGAAGCCGCCAATATCGCAGAATTAGCCGTCAGCCTGCAAGAGCGCCTCGCCGCCCTGCCGCCGGCCGTGGCCCCCGACCCCGCGCTGATGCGCTTGCTGCTGGCGGTCATGGATCGCGCCCTGACCGCGCGGGTGTCCGACCTGCACGCCCGCATCGATGAATTGGCTGATGGGCACCGGGCCACCGAACGTGAGCTTGAGACCCAGCGCCTGGCCGGCTCATGGCAGACCGATGAATTCGAGCGCTGCCGCACCATGATCACCGCCGCGTTGCGCACCCGGGAAAGTTGGATTCCCACCCGCGCCGACGGCACCCTGCCCCTGGTCAGCGAACTGCTGGCCGCCCTGCTGCACGTCCAGGCTCCGCCGCCCTTGCCCCAAGCCCACGCCGGTAAGCGCACCGATGCCGATGGCAATCCCTTGGCAGCCAGCCCCACCCGCGAACGCCCGGCCCCAAGCGACGACGGCGCCAGCGAAGGCCTGCCCCTGCTGCGCAAAGTCCTGGCCGACGTTCTCGATGGCACCAGTCAGGCCCCCCGTCTGGGCCACGCCCTGGAAGACCTGGACCTAGCCCGCCGCATCGGCGACCTGGTGGCGGAACATCGTAGTTATCGGGCTATTTTACAGCGCATTGGGGTGTTGCCGAAAGCGTGA
>JBBQTJ010000329.1:0-3762 GCA_038213315.1 Planctomycetota bacterium | reverse complement strand
CGGACGGGTGGCGCGCACCAGGGCCAGGCAATAGCGCGCCACGCCGTCAGCGATGGGCGTTTCGCGTACCATGCGCTGGATCACGGCAATGTCCTCGGCGCGCATGGTCGGCACGACCTGGCCGACACTGGTGCCGGTGGTGCGGCGGATGATTTCCAGTTCATCGGCTTCGTCCGGGTAACGGACGGTGATCTTAAGAAGGAAGCGGTCGAGCTGGGCTTCGGGCAGGGGATAGGTGCCTTCCTGCTCAATCGGGTTCTGGGTCGCCAGCACGAAAAAAGGGACGGGCAACTTGCGACGCTGGCCGCCGGTGGTGACCTGCCGCTCTTGCATGGCCTCCAGCATCGCGGCCTGGGTCTTGGGCGGGGTGCGGTTGATCTCGTCTGCCAGGATCACCGAGGCGAACACCGGGCCGGGGATGAAGACCAGATTGCGCTCGCCGGTGGCCTTGTCCTCGCGGATGACCTCGGTGCCAGTGATGTCCGACGGCATGAGGTCGGGGGTGAACTGGATGCGGTTGAAGCTGAGGTCGGTGGCCGCAGCCAAGGTGCTGATCAGCAGGGTCTTGGCCAAGCCCGGGACGCCTTCGATCAGGGCATGGCCATTGGCGGCCAGGGCGATGAGAGTCTCTTCAACCACTTGGCTTTGGCCGACGATGACCTTGCCGAGCTCGGCGCGAAGGGCGACAGAGGCTTCCAGGACTTGGGCGCGGGTGCTGATCATGGGGCGGATGGTTGAAGCGCCGAGGGTGAACGCAAGGAGGGAGACAGCTGTGCCGATGACCCCGCTCGCCGCACCCTGGGGCAAGGCACTTCGCACTTTGGGGCCGTAGCTCCGTTACTACATTGCCCCCATGGATCCCCGCGCCTTTCTCGCTGCCGTCCGTGCCCGCCTGCGTCGGGTCATCCTGTTGGACGGTGGTGCCCGGGTGGTGCGCCTGGCCTTGTTGTCGCTGTTCGCCTTATTCCTGATCGACTGGCAGGCGGATCTGCCTGGCGTGGTCCGCCTGGCCGCACTGCTTGGCGTGGCGGTGGCGATCGGGGTGGTCGCCCGTCGCCGGCTGCTGCGGCCGCTGCGGGTCGCGATGGACGAGAAGAGCCTGGCCTCGTTCGTCGAACGCCGTCGCCCCGAGCTGTCCGGGCGGCTGATCAGCGAAGTCGAGGGCATCGCCTTGGGCAGTGATTTCGACGCCTTGAAGCAGACCTTGGCCGCCACCCCCGTGCTGTCTCTGGCCCCAGCGGCGCGCCTGCCCCGGCGCCTGGGAACGGCCGGGCTGTGCGTGGCAGCCTCGTTGGGCCTGCTGGCTTTGGCCGCGGCCGGCCCCGGCCCGGCCCGGGATGGCTTGTTGCGCCTGCTGCTTCCGCTGTCTGGTCATGAGTGGACGCGCAGCAGTGTGCTCAGCGCCAAGCTGGCGCGCCCCGTGGTGGCCGCCGATGAGACCCTGGTCATCGAGGCCGAACGCTTGGCTGGTGAAGAGTCGCCTCTGGTGCTGCATTGGACCGATCCCGCCACTGGTCGAGCAGAGACGCGGCAATTGCCGGGCTTGAAGGGGCCTTGGCGCCAACCCCTGGCTCTGCCACCCGGGCGGCACCGGCTGGAAGTGCATTCAGGCGATGCCCACCCGGTGGTGCTTGAAGGCCGGGTCGTCGCTCGTCCAGCCCTGCTGGCCGTCAGTGCGACGGTCACTCCGCCAGCATATCTGGGCGAAGAGCCCCAGTCGCTAGACACCCTGACGCTGGCGGCCTTGCCGGGCGCGACGGTGGCTTTCAGCCTGACCATGGATCGTCCCTTGGTGGCGTATTCAGCAACGGTCGGCGACCTGCCCCTGGCCCTGTCCCGTACGGGCATGGCACTGGCCGGCAATTTGGCGATAAAACGCTCGGCGGTGGTCGAACTGGGCGGCGCCGATGCGGATGGGATCATCATGGCCCCGACGCCGCGCTTCAACATCACTGCGGCCGAGGATCGCGTCCCGGTGGTGTCGATCAGCGGGCCGATCCGTGGGGAAGCCGTCACCGTGGCGGCGACCCTGGCCCTGCGCATCGCGGCCGAGGACGACCATGGGCTGGAGCGTCTGGTCCTCAGCGCCACTGCTGTCCCACCCCGGCAGGCAGATGGAGCCACGCAACCATCCCGCGCGCGCACCCTGGCCGAGTTCGCCGCCATCGGTGGAGCGCGCTCCACCGTCCGCACCTATGAACTGAAGATCGATGGTGTCGCCGTGGCCGGAGAAACCGTCGAAGTGATTGCCGAGGCCGCCGATCGCAATGATGTCAGCGGCCCGGGCATCGGTCGCAGCGAGCCATTGCTGTTGAAGGTGGTCACGCCCGAAGAGTTGCGCCAAGAGTTGGATCGCCTGCTGGGTGAGGCCCGCGACCGAGTGGTGCAGGCGCGAGAAGAGGTGGCTGCCGGACTGGCCAAGCCAGAGACTCTGGAGCGCTCCGCCCGCAGTGCCGGACTATCGGCCGGACGCGCCGATACGGCGCTACTACAAGTGCTGCGCCGCTGGCGCGAGAACAGCTTCGAAGCGGAACGCATTGTGCCCGCCGCCGAGGCCCAGGCGCTGTTGGCAGGCGAGGTCGCCGCCGGATTGGCGGCCACTGGCGATGCTCCGGCGCGGGCGGCCGAAGGCGCCCTGGGCAAGGCCGAGCGTCTGCTCGCCAGCCTGCTGTCTGAAGGCGATCTCACCCGGCTGCTGTCCAGCCTGATCGCCAAGCAGACCAGTCTGGGCGATGAAAGCCGCACTTTGGTGAAGGAATATCTGACCAAGCCTATGGATGCCGCGGGCCGAGCCCGTCAGGCGAACCTGGTTGAACGCCAGGCCGAGATCGCCACCCAGGTCAAAGAGGTTGAGCGTCGACTGCTGGCCGGCACCTTGCCGGCCCTGAAGCCGGCCCAGGACCTGGCGAGAAGTGAAGGCCCAGGCGATCGGCTGGCCCAGGCGGCCGGCGATCTTGGCTCGACGGATCGCCGCGCCGGCGCCTTGGAAGGGCAGAAAACCGGCTTGGAGGCCCTCAAGCGCATCCTCGAAGCCTTGCGCGGCAGTGATGCAGCGGGCGATCTGGGCCAGGCCCTGGGCGAACTGGCGGCCGCGCAGGAACGGCTGGCAGGCGCCTTGGAGGCCGGGGCCAAGCCCCAGAGTCAGGCCGCGCCGCAAGAGCAGCTTGAGACCCGCACCCGAGCCGTGCAGGGCGATGTGACCAGCAAGGACCCCGAGGCCGGCAAGCTGGTCGCCGCCGCCGTCGCCGCGCAATCCGCCGCCGGCAAGGCCATGGGAGAAGGGGATCGCGCCGCCGCCGCCCGGGAAGCCGCCGCCGCGGCGGCGATGCTGCGCGAGGCCCAGCGGCGGATGGATCCCCGTCAGGCCGAGGAGGAGAAGAACAAGAAGAAGAGCACCGACCTGCTGGCGATCCTGAAAGAGTTGCACGGTCTGCAGGCCACCCTGGCGGCCGAAGCCTCTGCCCTGCATGCTCGCCTGGCCGATGCCGAGCCGGACTTCGCCGCGCAGCGGACACTTGGCACCTTATCGCAAAGTCAGGCCGACATTCTGCTGCGTCTGCGCGAAGAGGTGTTGGCCCAGCTGAGCAAGAACCCCATCGCGTTGATGGCGGGCAAGCGCGTCGAGGCGGCGATGGCGCGCACCGAAGCGCATCTGGCGCGGCCCGCCTTGGGGACCGCCGGCATGCGTTTGGCGAAGATCGCCCTGGCTGAGCTGACCCGTCTTTTGGAGATGGCCGAGCAGCAAGGCACCCCCGACAAGGA
>JBBQTJ010000328.1:0-3772 GCA_038213315.1 Planctomycetota bacterium | reverse complement strand
AGCTCCAAGCTGGCGTGCCAGCCATCAACAGCGAGTTCAAGCGTCGGGGACAATCGGTCAGCCCAGGCGGCGAAGCGCACTTCTGGGCCGACATGGGTGAGCACGGTGCGTCGGGGCCGCAGTCGCGCCAGTACCGCCATGGCCTCGGCCCAGCATTGGTGCGTGGCATGGGGTTCGTCCCGCAGCACGTTCATCACCAGCAGGTCCAGGTTTTGCAGATACTGGTCAGACGCGGCTGGCAACAGCTTCATATCCGTTAGATAGGCGAAGGGCCCACACCTGAAACCGCTGACCCGACCGGCCGGGCCGTGATCCAGCGGCACCATCACCAGGGGCAGCCCCGCGACCGCGAAGGGCTGCCCATCGATCTGGGCCCGGGTGAGCAGCGACGGCTTGCCCAGGTGATAGGCCTCGGGCCCGATGACAAAAGCATAGGGAAACATGCCTCGCACCGCCTGAAGATGCGAGGCATGGCCATGAATGACGATCTCGGCCCCACGCATCAGACGATTGAGCTGACGTAGTTCGTTCAACCCATGGCAATGATCCGCATGGTCATGGGTCAACAGCACGCCATCGCAGCGCATAATGCAGTCTTCGGGATAACAGACCCCGTCCCAACGACGGAAGGGATCACGTAGCTGATAGGCCAGATCCGGCCCCAGATCGATCAACACCACGCGACCATCATCGGCCAGCAGCATTGCCCCCGACCGACGCCGGTGATCGCGCAGATCCTCGGACCACCACTCGCGATGCCCCCACAGGGGATTCCCATGGCTGGTGCCGGTACCGGTCAGGACAAGGGTCCAACGCGACATGGCGCCTAGCCTACGGCGTAAGCCTTCCAACCCAATGGCCGTGGCCACGTCTGTCAGTATTGTCCCGACCATGCGTCCGACCCTCGTGGCCCTCGACCTGGACGGCACCCTGCTTGAGGATGCCCGCTCCCTCCCCATGGGGCACCGCCACGCCGTACGCCGCCTGACCGACATGGGCGTACGCGTGGCCATCGTCACCGGCCGGCCGCTGCTGACCGCGACCTGGGTCCACGAAACCTTGGCCCTGGATACGCCCATCGTCGCCTTCAATGGCGGCTGGGTCGGCCATGCCACCGGCACCATCCTGGCCAGCGCCCACCTCGACCAGAACGCCATGCGCCGCATCCTGGACGCCGTGCGCGAGATCCTGCCCGACCACGGCGCCACCTGCGGGTACCCGGACGCCCGCACTTGGCTGATGGACCGCCTGACTGAGCAGACGGCGGATTGGCCAGACCGCTATGGCACCTGCATCGGCGTCGATCCTCAGCGCTTCGCCGCCTGGACGGGCCCCAGCCTCAAAGTGATGGTGGTCGGCCCCCCCGCGCGGATTCCCTTCGTCGCACGGGCCCTGCGCGCCCGCTTCGGCTCCGCCTTCGAGGTGGTGATCAGCCAAGAGGACCGCCTTGAGGTCATGCCCCGTGGCATCACCAAAGCTTGGGGCCTGGCCCACCTCGCCACGCACTTAGGCATCGCGCGCGCCGATGTCTGGGCAGTTGGCGACGCCGACAACGACCTGGAAATGATCCGCTGGGCCGGCCACGGCTGCGCCATGGGTCAGGCCGAGCTGCACCTGCACCGCGCCGCCCGCCACATCCTTCCCGGCATCCAGGCCCGCGGTCTGTGCGCCCTCCCCCCGCTGATCGCCAGCTCATGGACCACGACCTGACCTGGCGCTATCGCTGGCCCGCCGGCCGGCGCCTGGAAGCCGACCTGCCCGCCGTGGTTGCCTGCGCCGGCCAGACGGTCTGCGATCTCGGCTGCGGCCAAGGCGCCCTGGCCCGCGCCGCCCTGGCGCAAGGTGCCGCCCACGTCACCGCCGCCGACGGCGCCCCCGACGCCGTCGCTCTCCTGCGCGCCAGCATCAACGATCCACGCTTCACCGCCGTGCAGCATTCCTGGGGCGAGCCCATCCCCGGGGGCCCCTTCACCGTGATCTTGGGCGGCGACATCCTCTATCGCCCCGCACTGCACCCAGAACTGATCCGCAGCATCGCCCTCAGCCTCGCCCCGGACGGCCTCGCCCTGCTCGTCGATCCCCGTCGCACCCTCGAAGCCGAATTGCCCCTGCTCGCCGCCACCCACCACCTCACCTGGCACCCCGAACGCCGCGACGATTACACCCTGGTCCGCCTCACCAGAATCGCCTCGCCCTGACAATTGATCGCAACATCACGGTAAAATGCGCCGATCCGGCCCTCGTCAGAACCCCCATTTGACAACCCCACCTCGCTCCCTATCTTGCGCCTCCCAAGCAACGCGGGGTAGAGCAGTCTGGTAGCTCGTCGGGCTCATAACCCGAAGGTCGCAGGTTCAAATCCTGCCCCCGCAACCAAAGAAACAGCCCCGGTAACTCCGGGGCTGTTTTGTTATGAGGGGACGGCCGGAGACAGCGCGAGAATGCGCGGATTTCCAGGGGTCTCCCGCGTCCCCCCTTTCTCTGTTTTGGGCCGATCCGACCGTCCACCAAGCGGGACTGGTTCCAGGCAGCCTCCGTTCTCCAATTCTCCGGGGTGGAGAAGGTGCCGGGTTAACGGAGTCGTCCCGCTTGGAGGACCGAACGGGATGCGAAATGGTCGGAATGACCTGTTCACCGGCAGGGCGTAGTTCCATCACGGCAGGGAGCAGTGGACACAAAACAGACGGACACGCACGAGCTGGCGCGTCCACCGGCCCCTGACGGATGTTAGTGGTCAACGAGCCATCTGCGACAGCACGAAGCCGGCCCGATTGGGCCGGCTTCTGTCGTCGTAGCGGCCTGCGCGTCGCCCGGCGGTGGTCGATGCGTGCCGTTGCTCAACGTCGCCTCGGCGACCTTTCGGCCGCTGGCGTGTCGTGGTGATGATCGAGGGACGGCGTGGCCGCTACGCGGTGGTGGGCTCGGCCGGCGGCGTGGCGTCGCGGTAGAGTCCGGCGGTAGTGTCGATGATCCACTGTGCTCCACGCCGCAGGACTTCGCGGGCTCGACTGGCGAGTGCGCCGAAGCTGCCGAGGCCGAAGTGGCCGCTGGATCGCATGAGCGACAACCAGGCGTCGAGGTTGATGTGCAGGCGGTCGAGGATGGGCGCGAGGTTGGCGGGGATGGCTCCACGCTTGTCGCCGCGCACGATGCGGCCGGTCTCATCCACCAGCGTCAGATATTCGTCCAGCGTGACGGCAGCGGTGAACGCGCAGCCGTCGGGCTGGTCGATGGTGGCGCGGAGGATCGAAGCAATCCACAAGCCGGACTCCGGCGTGGTCGGAGTCGCGGACAGGGCGGGGACGAGGTGGGCGGCGCGGTGCGCCTGCCGGGCGGCGCAGCGGTCTTGCACACTGGTGTAGTCGCTGGCCTCGGGCGTCTGGGCCATGGCAGCGCGGATCGAGTTGAGATCGACGTAGACCATGGCTGCGATGACGGCGGCCTGGTCGAGCAGCGGCACGCTCTGGAAGCGTCCCTCCCAGAAGTGGCCAGTGCAGCCGTCGTCGCGGTTGGCGCGGCGGGCCAGGCGTTCCTTCACGTTCTTCATGAACCAGGACAGCGAGCGCAGGCGCTTGCGGATGGTGTCGATCCACGCCGCGTCGGCGGCCCTCTCGGCAATCTCGACCGGGCTCCAGGCCTGCGGGCTACCATCCGGCGCGGTGCGCGGATGCGCGTTCGCCCAACGCGTGGCGACCTCGGCGGGCGACCAGCCCAGGACGCGGTTGGGGTCGGTCAGGACGACGATGTGCAGGTGGTTGGACATCACGGCATA
>JBBQTJ010000327.1:0-3779 GCA_038213315.1 Planctomycetota bacterium | reverse complement strand
CTTCGTTATAGGAGTGACTTATGCAATGCCTGCGGGCCTGGAGGCCCGCGGTCCCAGGGTGGCGCGGTTCTTTGTTATTAGGAGTGACTTGCGCAATGCCTGCGGGCCTGGAGGCCCGCGGTCCCAGGGTGGCGCGGTTCTTTGTTATTAGGAGTGACTTGCGCAATGCCTGCGGGCCTGGAGGCCCGCGGTCCCAGGGTGGCGCGGTTCTTCGTTATTGTGTTGGTGCAAGCTTGGTCATTGGTGCCGGCGATCCCGGGGGCGCTTTAACCGTGACGCAGCGATAACTGGTCATGCACTGCGCCTGCGCATGAGTAACCCGCAGTTTTGGCGGTTTTTACAGACCAATACGTCTGTTCCCTCTGGCGCGAGAGTGGTCCAGCTGCAAGGCGGGAGGGGCGGAGTGTGGCAGCGCCACTCGACCGACGACCAACGCCGCAGATGGGCCGCTATCGCCGGAGGGAGGATCAGTCCTCTAGCCGCATGTCGCAGCCGTAAAGGCATGCGTGTTGGGCCAGGTGATAGCGGGTGAGGGTTTCGCGTACGGCGGGGCTGACGTGGCGCAGGACGAGCTGGGGCGGGCGGAGCACTTGGATGAGGTGCAGCATCCAGGCGGCCAGCATGGCGCTGCCGCGGGGCTGGTGGGTCCAGTCGATGATGAGGTTGCTGCCCTGGCGGTCCTCGGCCCAGGCGACGCTGTCGCGGTAGGCGAGTTGGGCGTGCAGGCCAGCTGCGGGCAGGAGCACGAGGACGATGGCGGCGCCGTCGTTGCTTAGCGTGAAGGGCAGTTCTGCGGCGACGATCGTGGATGCGGACATTGACATGGGATTATACCTCATGAACCGCGCCGTTGGCAAGCGGACCGGGCGAGCGACGTCCGCTCTTGTTCGGTGCGCCGCTGGCCCACCGTGTCCGCCCCATGGTCCTTGGCTATTTCCTGCTCGCGGCCTTCGGCTTCGGCTTCGTCATCTTCATCCATGAATTGGGGCATTTCACCTTTGCCAAGATGGCCGGGGTGAAGGTCGAGGTGTTCTCGATCGGCTTCGGGCCGAAGATCCTGAGCTGGCGCTGGGGCGAGACGGAATGGACCTTGTCGTTGCTGCCCTTTGGCGGCTATGTGCGGATGCTGGGGCAGGATGATGACCCCAAGGCCCAGGATGCCACCGCGGCGACGCGGGTGGACCCGCGCAGCTATCTGGCCAAGCCCGCCCGGTGGCAGGCCCTGATCCTGTTGGGCGGCGTGCTGTTCAACTTCATCAGCAGCTATCTGATCCTGCTGGTGCTGGCCTTTGGTGGCGTCTGGCCGGGCTTGGATCCGGTGGTGGCGGGGGTGCGCCCGACCCTGATCGATTACCAGGGCAAAGAGCACCAATCTCCCGCCCAGCGGATGGGTCTGCGGGTTGGCGATACCATTGTCGGGGTGAATGATCGCCGGGTCTGGCGCTTCGAGGACGCGGCCCAGTACGTGATCGTCAGTGGTTCAAAGCCCCTGACGGTGACGGTGCGCCGGCCCGGAGTGGACGAGCCGCTGGTCCTGCCAACCGACGGCGCCTCGGTCTCCGCCTTATACGATCCGTCATCTGGGCGACCGGGCCTGGGCCTGGAGTTGCCCCTGGGGCTGCGCCTGGAGTTCGTCATGGCCCTGAGTGGCGGCGACAGCGCCTTGCGCCCAGGTGATCGCCTGCTGGCCATCGATGGCGAGCGGCTTGATCCCACGACCATTGGTCAGCAGGCCCTGCGTCAGCTGGCCCCCAAGGCGGGCACCGTGGTGGCCTTCACTGTGCTGCGGGACGGCCAAGAGCTGGTGGTCAACGCCCGCTATGCCGGCGATGCGGGCAATGGCCTGCTGGGGAGCGCGGTCGGTCTGCCCCTGTGGGTCATGAAGGTGGTGGCCGGGTCGGCAGCCGAGGCGGCGGGGGTGCGGGCGGGCGACCGTCTGGTGAGCCTTGATGGCCGGCCTTTGGCCGGCCGCGCGGATTTCATGAGCCGCATTCGTGGTTCGCTGGACGCCCGACGGCCCATCGCCCTGGGCCTGCAGCGTGACCGGCAGGACCTGACCCTGACCCTGACGGGCAAAGACGTGGATGGCCTGCAATATCTGGGCCTGATGCCTTATGAACAGACCGGCGGCATCCTGCCGGACCTGCCCCCGGCGGCGGATGGCTCCTCGCCCCTGGCGGCGGCGGGCCTGCTGGCCGGCGATGCCTTGCTGCCCCGGCCCGAGAGCGCCACCGGCAGTCAGCTGGCCTTTGCCGTCTATCGAGGCGGCACGCAGTTGGACCTGCCCCTGAGCGAGCCCGCCCGGGTGGCCTTGGCCCTCTCCAAGCCGCCCAGCTGGCTGCTGCGCATGTTTGGTGTGCGGACCCCACCAAGCCCGCTGGAGCGCCTGACCGGGGCCGAGGTGGTCAGCACCGGCGAGGGCGCTGGCGCCGGCGGACCGGGCTTGCTGGCGATCCGTCGACAGGACGGCCACGCCGACTCGGTCGACCTGCGCACCTTGCAGGAAGCTGGCTGGCGGGCTTTTCTGGCGCCCCTGGCCCCGGGCGACCGCATCCTGGACCTGATCCCGACCGCTAGCGGTGGCTGGAGTCTGCAGGCGGTGCGCAGCGCCACCGCCATGCCCATCGCCATGGTCACGCCCGCGCCCTTGGGCTCGACCTTCGCCTTCGGCCCCGAGGAACGCACCTTCGATCCCGGCTCCTTCACCAATCGCCTGGCGATCGTCAATGACAACACCTGGAACAGCGTGGTCCTGGCCCCGGTGGTGCTGCTGCGCATGTTCCAGAAGCCCGAGCAGGGTGGCGTCGATCCCAACAAGACCCTGACCGGACCGATCGGCATCTTCACCGAACTGAAGGCCCGGGTCGAGCGCTGGGGCGCGAGCAGCTATTTCAAGTTCATCGCCTTGATCGGCTTCAACCTGTTCTTCGTCAACCTGCTGCCCATCCCCATCACCGACGGTGGCCAGCTGGTCTTCCTTGGCGTCGAGAAGCTGATGGGCCGGCCCCTGCCCACCAGTCTGCGCATGGGCCTGGCCTATGCCGGTGTGGTCCTGGTCGTAGCGTTGATGCTGTATGTAATAGGCTTGGATATTATGCGGCTGCTGCCGTTCTGAGAACAGCCGTCGCGGGGTCGGAAGCAAACGCTGGGGCGTAGACAGCCGTCGCGGGGTCGCGGGGTCGCGGGGTCGGAAGCAAACGCGACCGCCGATCCCCTGCTTCATGTTGTCGACGTCGCGACCCCGCGACGGCTGTCCAATCGCCCCTGCTTCATGTTGTCGACGTCGCGACCCCGCGACCCCGCGACGGCTGTCCTCATTTCTGTTGTCGACCCCGCGACTGCGCGACGGTTGTCCCTTCGCCCCTCCCGCCCACACTTGTCTCCCATGCTCCCCTCCTCCACCTCCATCCCCGTTGATTTGGCCGCCGACATCAAGCTGCTGAAGCAGGAGATGAACGCGGTTATCCTGGCGCACTATTACCAGTCGGACGACATCCAGGACGCGGCGGATTTCATCGGCGATAGTCTCCAATTGGCGCGGCAGGCGGCCCAGACTACGGCGGACGTGATCGTGTTCTGCGGCGTGCATTTCATGGCCGAGACGGCCAAGATCCTGTCGCCCGGCAAGCAGGTTTTGTTGCCGGATCTGGCGGCGGGCTGCAGTCTGGCGGACAGTGCGCCGGCGGACGCCTTCGCCCGGTTCGTCGCGGCCCATCCGGGGCATCAGGTGGTGACCTACGTGAACAGCAGTGCGGCGGTGAAAGCCCTGTCGGATTATT
>JBBQTJ010000326.1:0-3823 GCA_038213315.1 Planctomycetota bacterium | reverse complement strand
GATGGCCTTGGCCTTGATGTCGCGATTGACCTCTTCTTCGTCCTGGGACATCTCGAAGCCGATGGCCTTGTGGCGCAGGGTCTCGGACATCTGCTCGGCACCGACATTGGTGGTGATGACGATCAGCGAACGGGTGAAATCGACCGTCTTGTTGTTGCCCAGGGTCAGGTGCCCGTCCTCCATCAAGCCCAGCAGCGCGTTCCACAGCTTAGGATGGGCCTTCTCGACCTCGTCGAACAGCACGATCGATAGATAGTGGCTCTTCACCTGGGGGAACAGCTTGGCGATCTTGCCCTCGCCCTCGGCGAACACGCCGCGGCCCTCGGCCTGGGCCTCCTTATGATGACGGTCCAAGTTGTCCTGGGACAGCATCGGCTCGACGTCGTTGCCGACGTAGCCCGGCGGGCTGCCGAAGAGCTTGGACACGGTGAATTCAGAGGCGAATTCCTGGCAATTCACCCGTACAAAGGCGCTGCGCTTGCCAAAGATGGTTTCCGCCAGGGCTTTCACCGTCTCGGTCTTGCCCACGCCGGTCGGCCCCAGGAACAGCAGGGTCAGCAGCGGCCGCTCGGTATTGCGGATGCCGGCCAGGATCTTGCTGAACGAATCGAGGATCGCATCGATGGCCGGCTGCTGGCCGATCACCCGCTCGCTGAGCATCGACTCGAAACGGCTGATCTGCTGCGAGCGCCGCGTCAGATCCAAGGCCACCGGGTTTTTATGATGGGGAGCGGCTTCGGATGACATGGGCACCTCTGGGGTTCCTTGTCACCGAATAGGGGCCGCGTCAAGGATCACCGCCTCAGCATCTGAACGTTCCGCTGGCAAAGGCGCACGTCAGGGCTGCCGGGGCTTGGCCGGCAGCCTGGTGACGCCGCCTTATTCCCGCTCGAAGACCGCCATGACCCGTTCGCCGTCGCCCGCCTCCAGGGTCACGCGGCGTTCTGACACATAGCGGAAACCAAGCCGGCGGCAGGCGCCCATGGCGGTCTCGCGCTCGGCGCCGGCGAAGGCCGGGCCCTTCATGATGATGCAGTGGCCGTGGTGCGCCAAGAGCGGCTCGGCTTCGGCCAGCACGTCCACCGCCTGGCCCATGGCGCGACTGACCACCAGCTGGCAGGTGCGGAACAGCTCGGGCGCCGCGTGCCGCGCCTCACTGCCCACCAGATGCCGACCGATGCAGCGGGGGTTGCCGGTCAGCCCGGCGGCATAGGTCAAAAATTCCGCCTTTTTACGCCGCGAATCCACCAGGACCCAGGGCACGCGCTGATGCCACAGGGCCATGGGCAGGCCGGGATAACCGCCGCCCGAGCCCAGGTCGACGCAGGGCGCGCCCTCGCTGAGGTGCTTCAAGCGCGTGTCGCCCTCCAGGGTCAGACTGTCCAGCACATGCAGCTTCAGGTAGTCTCGCGGCGTGGTGATGCGGGTCAGGTTGAGCCACCCGTTCACGCCCACCAGATGGCCATAGAGCGCCTCCAAGGGCGCCCGCCGTTCGGCCGCGTCAGCGATCTCCAGCGCTGTGCAGCGTTCCAGGAACCACGCCCAGTCCGCGTCGGGGAAAGCGATCGGCGGATGATCCGCGGGCGACATCGAGACGGGGGGACGGGTGTCGACGGGGACGACAGCCGTCGCGGGGTCACGGGGTCGCGGGGTCGCGGGGTCGGGGGAGGGCATTGTTGCGGGACTATCGGGCCTGCTGCACGTGAAGAAAGTGCGGCTGTTCGCTCCGCCACGTGCGACCGTCCCATCCTGTCCTTGTCTCCACCCCACCCGCGCCACCATCGCCGTCGTGGACTATCACGTCTTTGCCCGCAAGTACCGCCCCCAGACCTTTGCCGACGTTGCCGGCCAAGAGGTCGTCGCGCGCACCCTCACCAATGCCATTGCCGCTGGCAAAGTGCACCACGCCTGGCTGTTCACCGGCCCGCGCGGCGTGGGCAAGACCAGCATGGCGCGCATCCTGGCCAAGGCCCTGACCTGCGAGAACGGCCCGACCATCACGCCCTGCGGCGTGTGCCAGCACTGCCGCATGATCGCCGACAGCTCGCACCCGGACGTGGCCGAGATCGACGCTGCGCGCTTCACCGGCGTGGACGCGATCCGTGAGCTGGCTGAGAACACCGCGTTTTCGCCCACCCTCGCCCGCCTGCGCATCTATATCCTGGACGAGGTGCACATGCTCTCGAACAGCGCCTGGAACGCGTTGTTGAAGGTTTTGGAAGAACCGCCGGCGCACGTGAAGTTCATCTTCGCCACCACCGAGGTGGACAAGGTGCTGCCCACCGTGCTGTCGCGGGTGCAGCGCTTCGATTTCCGTTCCATCGACCTGGAAACCACCGTTGCCAGGTTGAAGCTGATCTGCGAGCGCGAACACCAGCCCCTGGACGACGGCGTGCTCTTGCGCATCGCCCGGGCGGCGGGCGGCGGCATGCGCGATGCGCAGACCCTGCTCGACCAATTGCTGGCGGTGGGCGGTGGCGGTGATGATCTGGATCTGCTGCTGGGCGCGGCGCGGGGCGGCGAGGTCCACGCGCTGCTGGCGGAAGTCTGCGCCGGCAAAGCTAAAGAGGCGCTGGAGCGCCTCGGCGCGATCCTTGGCCAGGGCGTGGCTCCGGCGACGCTGATCGATCAGTTGGTCGAGCGGGTGCGCGGCGTGCTGCTGACCCAGGCCTGCGGCGTCGACTCACCGGTGGTGCGTCGCCTGGGGGGCAACCCCACCGAGCTGGCCGTCCTCGCCAAAGAACTGACCCCCGAAAAAGTCCTGCGCCTCGCGCAGACCTTGCTCGCCGGCCAGCAGGCCCTGCGCCATGGCGTCGATCCGCGTCTACAGCTTGAACTGGTGCTGGTGCGCATCGCCAATCTCGGCCAGGTGCTGGATGTCGAGGGCGTGCTGCGCCGCCTCGAACGGTTGGAGACCACCCGAAACCCTTAAGCGGGCCGGCCGCGCCCGTGCGCGGACCGGCCCAGGATGAAGCCGTCCCTGCCGCCTCGCCCCCGCCCACTCTGGACGAGGTGCGCCGACGCTTGCCGGAACTATCCCGCGCCGCCCTGCTGGCCGGCCACGCCGAACTGGCCGCCGCCCTCTCCCAAGCCCACGTTCTGGCCTGCGGCGGTGGCTCGTTGACCTTGGCCGCCAGCCCCGCCAAAAGTGCCACCCTCGCCGATCCTGCGCGCCTCAGCACCTTGCGCGGCCTGCTGCGCCGCACCTTCGGCCACGACCTGCAGATCGCCGTCAGCGCCACCAGCGCCCCCGAAGAACCCACCGACCGCATCGAACGCTACGCCAAGGCCATGAAGCACCCGTTGGTGCAGGCCCTGCTGAAAGACCTGGACGGCGATATCATCGCCCGCGAAGCGCTGACGCGGGCGGAATGGTTGGAGAGGTTCGAGAGGATGTGAGAGGAGACTGCCGACGACGGCCGTCGCGAGGTCGCGAGGTCGCGGGGTCGCGGGGTCGCGGGGTCGACTGTTCCACAAACATCGCGTGAACGAATCAACTGATCGCAGCTTGCAGTCGGCTGTCTGACTCCGCGACTCCGCGACTCCGCGACCCCGTGACGGCTGTCCTCGACTCGGCGACCCCGCGACATCTATTCAGCCTCCCCCTTCGCACTCCGCACTTTCGACTTATTCTATCCCCGTGCCCGCCGCTCCGCATTCCAGCGATGTCGTGCTGCCGCCTGGGGCCATCGAGGCGTCTAGCGACACTGATGCCTTCACCCTGGTGATCGGCCAGGGCGATGATCGCGCCATCGGGCCCTATCGCCTGGTGAAGACGCTGGGGCGCGGCGGCATGGGCGTGGTCTTCCTGGCCGAGGCCGGA